>SVFG01000081.1 GCA_015056975.1 Lachnospiraceae bacterium
CTAAAAGTGAATTTTTAACCTGAATTTTACAATAAAATAGCACTCCGGCAATAATCATTCTCTATTGCCGAAATGCTATTTATAACAATACTCAGGCTTGCATCCGCCACATTCTACGCCAGATACTTAACAAGCATTTTCTCCATTTCCTCAAAATTTATAGGCTTAGAAAGGAAGTCATCGAAGCCTTCAGCGGCATACTGTTCGCGCATTCCCTCAATTGCATTGGCGGTCAAAACAATTACCGATGTATCCAGGTTCAGATTGTCCTTGTCCTCACGAATCATGTGCAGTGTCTGCACACCGTCCGGCTCGGGCATCATATGATCCATCAAAATCAAATCATATTTTTTCTCTTTTGTCATGCTAAAACACTCTTTACCACCGGTTGCAAAATCCAATTGAATCTGCGTTCGCTTTAAAAGCGCCTGAACTACTTTGAGATTCATCTTGTTGTCATCAACCACTAAAACCTTGGCATCCGGAGCACAAAATACCGGCTTTTGCGGAGCTTCCGCAGCAGGTTTTTGCTTTTCTCCGAGCTTACCCATCACAGTGGCATCTATAACCTCCTGGGGAATTTCAACGGTAAAGCAGCTGCCCTCGCCATATACACTCTGCACATCAATCCTACCGTTCATGGCAGTTACAAGCTGTTGCGTAATATTAAGTCCCAGACCGGTTCCCTCTATGTACCGGTTCTTAGTAAGCTCCAGACGCTGGAAGCTGTCAAATAAGCGTTCCAAATCTTCCTGCTTGATTCCCTTACCGGTGTCTGTCACCGACATGCGCAGCGAAAAACCGTTCTCACCACGGACTCCTTGTACAGCAAGCTTGACAGTTCCCTTATCCGTATATTTGATTGCATTTGACAAAAGGTTGTTAAGGATCTGCTTGATACGAAGCTCATCGCCTTTTAATGCTGCAGGCAATGTCTCATCAATATCAAGCTTAACCTCAAGATTCTTCTGTGTTGCACGCTCCCTGCTCCACAAAACCACGTCATGAAGCATGGTTGCAAGCAAATATTTATCCTCAACAATCTCTAACTTTCCTGCCTCTATCTTAGAGAAATCAAGCACATCATTGATAAGCCCCAAAAGCATCTGACTGGCCTGCTTAATATTGGTTGCATACTCATCAATCGTCTCATCCTTATTTTCACGCAAAATCATTTCATTCATACCGATTACGGTATTAATCGGAGTACGAATTTCATGGGACATATTAGCAAGAAACTTTGCCTTGGACTGACTCGTCGCAATGGCCATCTGCTTTTCTTTTTCAACGTTAAGCAAATCCCGTATGGACTTTAAACCTGCCGAAAACAAAAGCATTACAAGGCCAACACACAAACCGATACCGTTAACATTTGTGTCAATCATATAGGTCAGTCCAATCTCAAATATACCCGCCGCCATCAATACTGCAAAGCCGACCGCAACCTCTCTGTATTCCCGCACATGGCCCCTCACAATGTCAAGCACAAACGTAACCGCCATGGTAACAATAAGTGCCAAAATAATAATATGCGAGGACGTCATTGTTTCAAAGAAGTCTTTTATATTCAAAACCTGAAGTAATACAACTACTACATAATTTATCGCAGTCCATATGCTAAGCACCATATATACCTTTTGATATCGTCCTTTTTGTATGCGGTTGAGATACGCTACAAACGGGTATGGTAAAAGCGCAATCATCAAAAAGCCCATGAGCATGGCAACTGTGGAGTTAGGGAACACAAACTGTCTGAGTTTGGATTCCACCAGTAGCCATGTAGAAGCAATCAAAATAACAATGCCCAGATATAATACCTCAACATCCCTCTTAAAGAAAAACTTTACAAATATACTGCCCGCGATTACAAACACGCTTACGATAAACATCAATGCCGCAACGACAGCAGACGGTGCATACTGTCCATAAAGATGTTCTTTTATGTCTGCCAATTCACCTTCATGTATCTCACTCACATATCCGGCGTAATTGGAGTCACTCATAAACTCAACACGAAGCTGCTTTCCGGCGTCACCTTCGTATAGCGGAAAAAACACATAGGTCATCGTGCTAGTCTTGCCAAATGGTTGCGTATCAAGCGTCGAATACTCCTTGCGAAGTTCATCTCCCACAAAAATCTTAAGCTCCTGCTGCATACTTCGCATACAAAGCCAGGTATGCTCACAGTCCTGTGCAAGAGTTGTCGCAATTGTCACCCACTCGCCCTGCTTGGTTTCGCAGTTTCCCGGAACCTCTACAGGCACCTGGCTGCCGTCTGCCATCACTTGTACCCAATCTGCCCGGAAAACACGACATTCTCTATGCCCCGAGACATTTTCAGGCGGAAAAAGCACTTCTCCCAATATAAAAAAGAGAAAAGCACTCACCGTCAGCATTCCTAAAATAAGCTGCGTATATTTCATTACTCGATTCTTTTGTTTTTGCATATTATTCCCTCGCGACTTCTCTAGCATCTTTTTAAGCGCCGATGTTCCACTCCCTGCCACCACATTTGCAAAAATGAAAAGTACTTTTATCCGATTTTGCTGCCGTAGCAAAAATAGACTTTTATCTTTAAAATATTACTTCAAATCAATTTAAACTAAATTCCCCACTGTTTTCCTCTATATATTTCACCGCCGCCTTCAAAAAAGCATTACGAAAGAAAGCATATTTTTCCGGGAAAAGGCTACCCATAACAGAGATTTCTTCTCCACTGGCATAGCCAAGCTTCATCTGAATCCATTCCTCATAACAGCCCTCTACGGTTTTATTCCAGCCGTTCCAGGAGGGAACGTCATATTCTCTTATGATGCTTTGAAATTCGTCAAATGGAAAAGATTCACAATAACCATCAAAAAAAGGATATTGCCCAGCGGGATAAAATTCCGAATATCCATTAATCCAAATGTTCAGACTAATCCTGTCATCCGGCTGGCATCCCACAGACACTTCAAAGTGTTCATCGCCCGCGTCTGTTTTTCTTCTTAAAGTTAAGAAAATGTAATCAAGTTCATCCGATTCCAGTGTTTTGGGATATCGGTTGCCGTATCTATCAATTAAATCCTCAAATAATCCTCGGATTTCCCTCTCTACATCTGCGAACCCATCAGGAAAACTCTTGCTCCCATGCGCTGAAATAGTCTTTCCGTCTGCCAGTGTAACAGACAGAGAAAAATCACTGCCATCCATTACATGCTTATTTTTTTTATCAAAACCGTCCCACTTATCCAGATGATACTTGTTTGCGATTTCACTCAGTTGCTCCAGCACCGGCTCATCTACAATCTTATCTACAATCAATCCACCGGAAAACAGTTCCTCCGTATACAGCCGTATGCCATTCTCTGTCTGTTCTGCAGAATACAGAAAGCATTCCTCTGTGGACATCCCCGTGTGTGTAAACGAAAATAATGTAATTTCCATAGTTTCTCCTTCTATCGTTTTTTCCTTTTTCCCACAACTACACAAAATAATCATCAAAATCAATACAAACAATAGCTGAAGTTTTTTCACACCTTCACCTCCGTCTTAACCCAAAAGCTAGCTTTATATTATTTCGTCAAGTCGGCTCAATCCGTAAAATCATCTGTAACACCTTCGCCACCATAATTTTCACCACCACTACCATCTACATGGGCAAGTTTAATAACTCCTCCGGCATAGTACAAATACATTTCCAGATTATAGATGCTATCCTCCATAGTCTCAATATTATGCATGCATATTCCGCCGGAAAACCAAGCTTCTTCCGGATTTCCCTCATAAATCAAAAGACCACCACCGCTGCCTAAAATCCACTTGGCATCACCGGAAATCGTTTCTCCCGTGGATGGTTCCTCCCAGACTACTGAGCAGCATCCCATCACATCCAAATGGATATATAGGTTCTCTAAACCGGGGACGTTATCCGATTCATTTCCGTCTACATCAGTGAAACTGACAAATTCCCAATCACCGCCTTCCAATTCAGCCGTTTCCAACTCCCAAACAGATGCTGTAGGCAAGATGCGCTTATAGTAAGAATAATTGACTCCCGGTCCTCCATCAAAGGTGTAATATCGCTGAAGGAGAAGGACATTTTCATCCAACAGTGTCACATAATAGTCCGTTTCCTCCGGATACCCATGTTCATTCAAAGGAGACTCTGGTCCAATGCGTACGCTCCACTTCTCGTTTCCGCAACCCTCATATATAGGATCTTCCAACAGGGTCAGTTCCCGGTCATAGAAAGATTCTCGCATCTGCCCCCAACCGGTACGGCTCTCATAATCTGCCACCAGAGTCAGACTTGCAATTTCCTCATCCCACATGGTGTTGAAGAACAGAACACCGTATTCCTTCTCGTCTCTAGAGTCCCATTCCCATCCTTCCACCATACCGGAAGTCAATACCCAAGTACCTGTAAGCTGTGCCGGGCTAAGCAGTTCTCCTGTCTCTTTGGGAATTGTATCCTGCTTCAGATACAACGTGCTGCCATAATAACTCAAGGCAATCCCATTCTCGTCTATGGTTCCCTCACAGTAGGGTTCATCAAAACCTTCTACATAAAGACCAAGACTGCTACCTTCCAGTTTCCAAGTCATGTGTAGCATCATATCGTTGCCCAAAATCAGTTCATTTTGCACCTCTCGAAGCTGTGCACTCCCATCTGCCCAAAGAATTAAATCAATCCATTTGTAATCTGCAGGAAGCGCTTCTACTCCAAAGGAATCCTTCAGTTCATATGCTGTCCAGTAGGTATCTTCCTTTAAAAGTTTTTCTTGCAAACTTTCCTGTACCGTTATTTCTGTTTCTAAATTCTCCTTGGACTTCTCTATTTCCACTGCCGTATTTTCCACCGTCTCCTCCTGACTATTCTCCAGTGTATTTTTCACGGATTCCATGGACTCTGTATCTGTTGTTTTTTCTACTTTACCGCAAGCTACCAAAGAAACGATAAGTGCCAGCGCAATTAATTTTATCACCATTCTTTTCATTTTCACCTTTTCTACACCCTCCTTTAGAACGCTCTTATCTCTTTATGTTTTCATACCACCCATGCATCATCAGATACGCCGCCATGGATTCTGCACTTGTTCCCACTGTATTAAAATCAGGACAACCGCAAACCTCGTGAATGATGCCAAATTCATCTATGTACTGTCCCATAGTCTCCCTGACCAAATCTGCCTTTATAAGGTACTCATCAGGCAACCATCTGCCATATACACCGCGGTAAATGAAAGTAGCCATCATCATGGCAGCGGCACCTTCCACAAAACTGTCCTCCTCGTCCAAGAAGTCGTGAAAGCGTCCGTCCTGAAGCTGATATGCTAACATGGCATCCAGAATGTCTCTGCCGTAAATAACCAGTTTTTCCGCTACCGCTGTCTCTTTTTGCTCAAGAGCAGTATCCAATACCCGAGCAATACCCAGAAGTGCCCAGCCGTTCCCTGTAGCCCACAGTTTCTTTCGGACAAAGCGTCCTGTTCCCGCATCATAAATGTGATACAGTAACCCGGTCTTTTCCTCACGCAGATACGCAAGGTACCCTTCTATCTGTCTCACTGCCTCATTAAGCTCCCCCATCACAGCCAGAAACGGCGGCGCCATATACACGGAGTCCACCCATATCTGATCCTGCGAATATCCTTCAACAAAACTGATTTCGTTATGACAGAGGATTCCCTTATCGGTTCGCGGTGCTTTTTCCATAAGATAGTGTAGCATCTTCTGTGCGGATTCTAAATATTTCGTTTCGCCTGTCCTTTGGTAAGCCCGATACACCACCTCACCATTTGCCGCAGGATCGGTAACCGCTATATTATCGCTTATGACAGCCAAACGACCATCCTCCTTCTGCCGAAGCACGGCATCATGGGCCATGGCAATTGCAGTGGCTTCATCCCCTGCCTCCCAAAGAGCCTGGGCACAGACACCCTGCTCCCACGGATAACGTTGCACTGCCAGCATGGCATTTTTCACAAGCTTGACCTTCTCTGACATAACGTCTCCTCCAAACTAATCTTTATTGATGCATCTCCTTAATATTATGATATAATAATTACAAGGAAAAAAGCAAGTGACACATGCATTTACCGGGAGGTTTTCTATGAAGAAAAAAGCTTTGATTATCGGTGGAAGTGGCGGATTAAGCGGAAGGCTCGCTGTTATGGCCTCGCAGCAATATGAAGTATGGGCAGTTACCAGAGGCAAACGTCCTCTTCCCCAAGGAATTCACCATATAGCAGCCAACAGAGATAATCCCACTGCATTTGAAAGCGCTGTTTTGGGAGCAGATATATCGTGGGATGTGGTATTTGATTGCATCTGCATGAACGAAGTACATGCAAGGCAGGATTTGGAGGTGCTCTCCAAGGTCTCAAACCGTCTGGTGGTTATTTCAACGGACTCTGTATATGACCCTGCACACAAACACACTCCGCAGAACGAAGATGGCATTTTCATAGAAGAGTGCGGGGAACCTTCCGCTTGCAGCTATGCAGGAAATAAACGTAAGATGGAGCATGTTTTTCTGGACAGCTTTGGAACAGGAAAAAGCAACCTTCAGACCACTCTTTTCAGACCGGGACATATTTACGGACCGGGTTTCCTTCTTGGCTGCTTTCCTGAACATAGTTGCGAAAAGAACTTAACTGACAGAATTGTCAGCAGAGAACCCCTTTATTTAGTGGGTTCCGGCATATACCTGACACAGCCGATTTTTGTGGACGATTTGGCAAAAGCAATGCTTGACTGTGTGAGTCAAAGCAATACCTATAACCAAATCTTTTGTATCGGCGGACCCGATGCTGTAGAAAACAGGTGTTATTATAAAATCATCGGGAAACTCTTGGGGAAGGAAGTTACCATTCGTGAAATCCCCCTGACCGGATATGTGGAGCAACATCCGGAATACGCAGGTCACCTTTGTCACCGAATTTACGACCTCTCCAAACTACAAAACGCCGGCGTCCCCCTCCCTGCCACCTCTTTGGAGGAAGGTTTGCAGAAACACCTTGATGCGCTGTAGTCAAGTTGCCCGAGGGAAAGGCAGGCGTGGATACCATGACACAAGCAGTGCAATGTGAGCACGCCGGTCCTTAGCGAGATAATTGCGTCGTAAGATGCAATTAAGCGAGCTTAGTACCGCTGCGATGCGAACCTTAGCGAAAGCGTGCCTGCGGTGTCATGGTACCCACACCTGTCTGGCCCCACGGGCGACGCGATACCATACCATAAAAAGCTCCGGCAAACCTGCCGGAGCTCTCTCTTAAATATTCTGCAATTTCTTATCCAACAACTCTTTGATAACCGCAGTATCAGCCGTGTTCTTCAGTTCTCTCATACAAGCGCCGAACAATGCCTGTTTTGCCTTTTCCTTGCCACTCTTGTAATCGGCAATTGCCTGGGCATTTTCGCTGAGAACTCTGTCCATAACACTCTCAATGGTAGCAGTATCTACCTTGGCATCGAGGCCATTCTCCTTGCAATATGCTACGGGGTCAACACCCTCTTCCAATACTGCAGTAAGAATCTTTCTACCGCTCATACGGTTTACATCGCCGCTGTCAACCATCTTAATGATGGCTGCAAGTTCATCTGCCGTAATGGTAAGGTCTGAAAGCAGCTTGCCGTTCTTACGCAGAACGCCCACACAATCGGTAAGAATCCAGCCTGCAACGTTCTTTGCATCGCATCCCATATTCACCACATCATCCAAAAGCTTGCTCACATTGTGGTTGTGGATGAGCATATCAATTTCCTTCTCAGAAATACCTGCTGCTCTGTAGCCTTCAGCCTTTTCGTCGATTTCAACGGGCTTAGCAGCCTTAATCTGCTCCAACCACTCATCATCGATAATGATGGGCATCAGGTTGGCATCGGGGAAGTATCTGTAGTCTGCTTCTGTCTCCTTGTTACGCATTGCAAAGGTCTTTCCGCTTACATCATCAAAACGTCTGGTCTCCTGTACAAGCTCCTCGGTCTCAAACTCGATAGCATCGATATGACGCTGGGACTCGTAACGGATTGCTTTCTCAATCGCTTCAAAGGAAGCCATATTCTTTATCTCAGTACGAACACCAAACTCCTCGCTGCCCTCAGGACGCACGGAGATATTTACATCACAACGCATAGCGCCCTCTTCGCACTCAGAGATACCGCCGGAGCGGAACATGGTCTTGAGCTTATTCAGATACACCAATACCTCTTCTGCGCTACGGAAATCAGGCTGTGTAACAATCTCAATCAAAGGTACGCTGGTACGGTTAAAGTCCACATAGGAAGCCTTTCCTGCGTGTACAAGCTTACCTGCATCCTCCTCCATGTGAATCTGCTTAATGCGGATATCACGCTGTCCCTCAGAGGTCTTTAAGGTTACAAGACCATTGGTACAGATTGGATGATTTAATTGTGTAATCTGATATGCGCAGGGCAAATCAGGATAGTAGTAATTCTTCTTGTCAAAGGTGGTATATCTGCTGATTTCACAATTCAGCATAAGACCTGCCGTAACTGCAAGCTCTACCACGCGCTTATTCATAACAGGCAGCATACCGGGCATACCGCTGCAGGCAGGGCATACACAGTCATTGGGCTCCTTGGAAGCGGAATGACCGCCGCAGGAACAAAAGATTTTGGATTCGGTACTGAGCTCTACATGGGTCTCCAGTCCGATGACGATTTCATATTTCATACTTATTCACCTGCCCTTTCCATACTTCCTGCAAGGCTCAAAAGAACATTTTCGCTAAATGCCTTACCCATAAGCTGTACACCGCCGCTTACAAGTGCAGGAACACCAATCAGGTTTGCTACTGCCGTAAATACGCTCTCTTCAAACACCGTCTTAAAGGCATCCTCTATAGCATAAGCTGTGTAAGCGCTCTTACTGCAAACAGGGGTAAGCACTGCATCGTACTTCTCCATCAGTGCAGCAAACTTCTCCGAAACCACACGTCGAACCTTCAGGGACTTGCCGTAGCAGTCATCATAACGGTTCTTGGAAAGTACATCGGAACCGTAGAGAATCACTGCCTTGGTAAGGAAATTGAAGCCCTCTGTTCTCGTATTTACATATAATTCATCAATATTGTTGTATTCCTTTGCACGGTAACCAAATTTTACACCGTCATAGCGGGAAACATTGTTACAGGTCTCTGCAGTCATCAGTATCTGCCAGGTAGTGTTTGCCGCATCAAAGATATCCAGTGAAATCTCTTCCACCACTACACCTGCTTTAGCAAGCTTATCTGCATATGCCTTTACACGGCCTGCCGTCTCAGCATCTGCCTTCTCAACTAATTCTTTGATAACACAGACACGCTTTCCTTTGATATCTTCCTTGGTACTGTAATTATAGTCCTTCTTTAAACAGGTACCGTCCTTCTCATCATAGCCTGCGATGACATCCATCACTTCCTTGATGCCTTCCACATCAGCCGCATAAACACCCATCTGCTCACCGCTTGCTGCACAGGATACGATACCATAGCGGGAAACCGTACCGTAGGTAGGCTTTAAGAAGTCCACACCGGACAGCGCCGCACTACGTCTGGTTGCACCGTTCATGTCAACACCCAAAGCTGCCTTTACGGCACCTTTTGCCACAGCCTCCGCAGCAGCACCCTTAAGTGTCTCTTCCTTTTCTGCGTAGTAGGAAAACTCACCGGTAAGGTCCAGACCGAACTCACCCACATGGGTCTTGCCTGCGATTTCATATCCTGCCTTCTCAAGGCGGGTAACTGCTTCTGCACTAAACAGAGGTTTAAAACCTTCCAAAATGCGGGAACCTGCTGCAGTCTGCACGCCCTTTACCAGGATGGTGTCATCCACTGCAATATTCCCTTTATCAGATATTGTCTTCACAAAATAATTCATTTTACGCACCTCACTTTACAAGTCGTGGCACCTGCCAACTGTCTTCACTACGCTCGGGAGCTCCCTCAAGCAGGCTCTCTCTGGTAAACTGCTGGTTCCTCACATCCTCGCGCAGGACGTTGGTCATAGGCATAACATAAATCATCTCTTCTACATTTTCAGTGTCGATGTCCTTCAGGGCATCCTCATGCTCCTTCATCATCTTAAAAATGTTCTGCATATCACTTTCCTCTTTCTCGGTAAGTGACAGCTGATTGAGCTGCTGTGCGTTTGAGAAGGTGGAACGCTTCTCACTGCGCTTACTGCCACTGCCTGTAGACGCGCCGCGTCCGGCAAGTGCATTGGTATTGCCAAGGAGATGTACGTCCTCAAGCTGCTGGTTGGTAACCTCGCTGGGGGCACCAAGGAGCAAATCCTGTGCATTACCGTTAAGAGGGAATGCAATAACCTCCAAAATCTTCTCCTCGTCGGTAAGGAGCATTACCATACGGTCAATACCGGGTGCCATACCTGCATGAGGAGGTGCACCATACTGGAATGCAGTATAGAGTGCATTGAATCTGGTCTTTAACTCTTCCTCGGAATATCCGGCAATC
>SVFG01000082.1 GCA_015056975.1 Lachnospiraceae bacterium
TCTGTGGCTTACAAAGAGATGGCTGTCACAGTACGGCTATGAAATTACGGAAAAATTGCTCGAAGGACTTCTGGCTGTGCAGCCCGTTACCTTACGATTTTCTACCGCACTTGATGAACAGGAGCTTTCTAAAGCCGTGCAGGCAATTGAAGAGGATGGTGTGACGCTTGAAAAGAGCGGGTATCTGCCCTACGTTTACAAGGCACAGAAGCTGGAAGGTGTACAGAGCCTGCCGGGCTTCTATGAAGGTCAC
Source organism: Lachnospiraceae bacterium (assembly GCA_015056975.1). Taxonomy (GTDB): domain Bacteria; phylum Bacillota; class Clostridia; order Lachnospirales; family Lachnospiraceae; genus Acetatifactor. Next base: position 254 of record SVFG01000082.1, read on the forward strand.
TTTACGGTGCAGGACGTAAGCAGTGTTCTCTCTGTGGAGGCAGCAGGTATTCAGAAGACGGATTTTGTAATAGATGTATGTGCCGCGCCGGGAGGCAAAACCCTGTTGGCAGCGGAAAAGGCGGACAAGGTCCTATCCAGAGACGTGTCAGAATACAAATGTGCCCTGATAGAAGAAAACGCTGAGCGTATGCAGGCAGGAAATGTGACCGTTCAGGTGTATGATGCCACGGTAACGGATGAGAGCCTGATAGGACAGGCAGATATACTGATTATGGATGTGCCCTGCTCCGGACTTGGTGTCACGGGCAAAAAGCAGGATATAAAATACCATGCCACTGGGGAGAGCTTGCAGAGTGTGGTGGAGCTGCAAAAGCAGATTGTGGAAAGCTGTCATAAGTATGTAAAGCCCGGCGGAATTTTACTGTACAGTACCTGTACCATCAACGCAGAGGAAAATGAAGAGATGGTTAAGTGGATTTTGGATACCTTTCCTTTTGAGGCGGAAGAGCTTTCCCATTACATACCAAAGAAACTTGCCTTGGAAAAGGAAGAAGTAAAGAGACTTACAAAAGGGACGGCACAGATGACAGATAATCGGGTTGAGCGTTGCAGTATACAGCTGCTTCCCGGTTTTATGGAGTCGGATGGTTTCTTTTTTGCAAGACTTAGGAGAAAACAGTAGTGAAAAAAGATATCAAATCATTTACACTCACACAGCTAACGGATGAACTTACCGCCATGGGCGAAAAGGCTTTCCGTGCAAAGCAGATGTATGAGTGGATGCATGTGAAGCTGGTGCGAAGCTTTGATGAAATGACGAATCTTTCCAAAGAGATTCGGGAACGCTGTAAAGAGAATTACAGTTTTACCACCCTGCATGCGATAGAAGTGCAGGAGTCAAAGCTAGATGGTACCAAAAAGTTTTTGTTTGAACTTTCCGACGGTAATCTGGTGGAAAGTGTATGGATGAAATATAAGCATGGGAACAGCGTATGTATTTCTTCTCAGGTGGGCTGCCGTATGGGCTGCAAATTCTGCGCCTCCACCCTGGACGGACTGGAGAGAAATCTTCTTCCCTCTGAGATGCTGGAGCAGATATATGCAATCACCAGACTGACCGGTGAGAGAGTATCCAATGTGGTGGTGATGGGAACAGGGGAGCCCATGGATAACTATGACAATCTGCTGACCTTTTTGAGGCTGTTAACCGATGAGAACGGTCTGAATATCAGTCAGCGCAACATTACGATATCTACCTGCGGACTGGTGCCTAAGATGCGACAGCTGGCAGAGGAGAAGCTTCAGATTACCCTGGCGCTGAGTCTGCATGCCACAACCGATGAAAAGCGTAAGAGGCTGATGCCTATTGCAAACCGTTATTCCATAAAGGAGCTGATGGAGGTATGCAATTACTATTTTGAACAGACCGGCAGAAGAATTACCTTTGAATACAGTCTTGTGGGCGGGGTAAATGATACCATGGAGGATGCAAGGGAGCTTATCGCTTTGGCAAAACCGCTTTGCTGCCATGTGAATCTGATACCGGTAAATCCCATAAAAGAGCGGGATTACGTGCAGTCTGACACAGGACATGTGCAGGCATTTAAAAATATCCTTGAAAAAAATAAAATAAACTGTACAATAAGAAGGGAAATGGGGAGAGACATAGACGGTGCCTGCGGACAGCTTCGCCGCAGACATATAACATAAGTCTCCCGTGTAAAGTTTTGGAGGAAAGAAACGTGCTTAAGACCTTTTCCATAACCGATATAGGAAAAAAGAGAAAAGTAAATCAGGACTATGTATATACTTCAGAGATGCCCGTAGGCAATCTGCCCAATGTATTTATTGTGGCGGATGGCATGGGTGGACATAACGCAGGGGATTATGCATCCAAGGTTACTGTGGAGACCATGGTTAACAGGATTCAGGAGTCCTTCGAGAAAAACCCGGTACTTATCTTTACAAAGGCAATAGAAGATGCAAATGAAGTCATCCGCAAAAAGGCCGGAGAAGACGCAGCATATGTAGGCATGGGTACCACGGTTGTGGCGGCGACCTGTATGGGTAAGTATTTGCAGGTGGCGAATGTGGGTGACAGCAGATTATATGTCATACACAACAAGGAAATCAAACAGATTACAAGAGACCATTCACTGGTTGAAGAGATGGTGAGAATGGGTGGCCTTGGGAGGGACGAGGCCAGGAACCATCCGGATAAGAACATTATTACCAGGGCAATCGGGGCAACTGCCAGTGTGGAGCCGGATTTTTTTACACTGGAGCTTGCAGAGGGGGACATGATTCTGATGTGCTCCGACGGACTGACCAATATGCTTGAGGACGAGGAAATCCGCATGATATTAAGCGGAGCGCGTGACATTGTGGAGAAAGCACATAAGCTTGTGCAGGCTGCCAATGATAACGGAGGAAAGGATAACATCAGTGTTATTTTGATTGAGCCTTTTGCATAGGTAAGTTCGTTGTTTAGAATGGAGAGATTGTATGGTTAAAATTGGAATGATGATTGGCGACCGCTATGAGATACTGGAAAAAATTGGTACCGGCGGTATGTCAGATGTATATAAAGCAAAATGTCATAAGCTAAACCGTCATGTGGCTGTGAAGGTGCTCAAGCAGGAGTTTTCCGAGAATGCCAATTTTGTGTCAAAGTTTCGGATTGAGGCCCAGGCAGCGGCAGGATTGATGCACCCCAATATTGTCAATGTGTATGATGTTGGTGAGGAGAACGGTATCTATTACATTGTAATGGAGCTGGTGGAAGGCATCACCCTGAAGAAGTATATTGAGAAGAAAGCAAGACTGTCCTACAAGGAGGCAGTCAGCATTGCAATACAGGTTGGTATGGGTATTGAGGCGGCTCATAACAATCACATTATTCACAGGGACATCAAGCCCCAGAATATTATTATTTCCAAGGACGGAAAAGTGAAGGTGACGGATTTCGGTATTGCTAAGGCAGCCACCAGCAACACCATCACCAGCAATGTGATGGGTTCCGTTCATTATACATCACCGGAGCAGGCCAGAGGCGGCTACAGTGATGAAAAGAGTGATATCTATTCCATGGGTATTACTCTGTTTGAGATGCTAACGGGCAGAGTGCCCTTTAACGGAGAGACTACGGTAGCCATCGCGATTAAGCATATCCAGGAGGATATGCCTTCTCCCGCAGAGTTTGTACCGGAGGTTCCTGCCTGTGTGGACAATATCGTGTTGAAGTGCTGTCAGAAATCCCCTGACCGCAGATATCAGAATATGCAGGAGCTTATCAGCGACTTAAAGAAATCCCTGGTGAATCCGGATGGTGATTTCGTGGTAGTAAGCAATGTAGAGACCACGGGCGGCACCAGAGCAATCACAGATGCGGATATGGCGCAGATAAAAATGCGTACCGCTGCCAGCGTAAGCAGGGATTATGACACCGAAGCCGGCGATGACGGGGACGATTATGATGACGAGGAAAATCCCAAGATGGAGCGCATTACCACATGGATTGCCATCGTGTTGGGTATTGTAATCTGCCTGTTCATTATTCTGATGGCAGTGAAGATACTGGGCGATTTTAAGGAGGATAAGCAGCCTGAACCTTCCAAGAATCCGGTAGTCATTACCGATGAATCAAGCAGCAGTGAAGAGATAGAGTATGTGGAAGTGCCCGATGTAAAGGGCGTAAACGTAGAAGATGCAAAGCGCACCATGATTGCGGCAGGTTTTGTACCCGTGACGGAATATGTGGAGCATGAGACTGTGGACGAAGGTGTGGTAATCAGCATCGATGTAAAAGAGACAGAGCTTGAAAAGGGCAGTACCGTTACCCTGACGGTAAGTGCAGGCGTCAGCGGTATCGCAGTGCCGGATTTGTTAAATAATACAGCCGAGGAAGCGGAGCGCAAGCTTAGAAGCCTTGGCCTTCAGATGAACAAGACTGAGGTGTATCATGATACTGTGGAGGCAGGCAGAGTCATTTCTCAGTCTCCTGTAAACGGTAACAAAGTGCCTAACAACAGTGCCATCAGTGTTACGGTAAGCAAGGGTAAGGAAGAGGTCAAAATCAGAGTGCCCAACCTTGTGGGATATTCTGAGCAGGACGGTACCATCATGGCAATTGAAGCGGGACTGGAAATCGGAAGTGTGGCTAAGGAATACAGCAGTGAAGTGGAAGAGGGCAATATCTGTTATCAGAGCTATTCCCACGGCTCCTATGTGGATCCGGGCACTTCCATTGATATCAAAATCAGTATGGGACCGGAGGACATTACCTACAAGTACAATGCAAGCTTTGCAGCTCCCAGCGTGGAGGAAGCACCCGGATATCTTACCGGAAGCGAAGTGGAGATAAAGCTTGTGGCAGATGACGGAAAGGTGCTTTTGGAGACCAAGACAAGCAGTTTCCCCAAGGCGGCGAATTTCTACGGATTGACTTCCTCGGGCGGTACACTGACCATGACCTACACGGTTCATGGAACCGGTGAGACCAAATCATTTACCAGACGTATCGAATTTGTCAGGGAATAGACTTGCGAGGAATGTATGAGAGGAAAAATTGTCAAAGGAATTGCAGGCTTTTACTATGTGCATGTAAATGACTGCGGAATCTACGAGTGTAAGGCGAAGGGCGTCTTCCGCAAGGATAACAAAAAGCCTCTGGTGGGGGATGATGTTATTCTGGATGTTTTGGATGAAGAGAAGAAGCTTGGAAATATCAGTGAGATTTTGGAGCGAAGCAGTGAGCTGATTCGCCCGGCAGTTGCCAACGTGGACCAGGCACTTGTGATTTTCTCCATTGTAAAGCCCCAGCCCAATTTTAACCTGCTGGACCGCTTTCTGATTATGATGGAACAGCAAAATCTCCCCTGCATCATCTGCTTTAACAAGCTGGATATGGATGAGGCAGACAGCGGAAAGGCATATGAACAGATTTACAGACAGTGCGGCTATGAGACTTTGCTTGTAAGCGCAGGTACCGGACAGGGTGTGGAAGAGTTGAAGGAGCTTTTAAAGGGAAAGACTACCACCGTGGCAGGTCCCAGCGGCGTTGGCAAATCCTCGCTGATTAACCGCTTACAGTCCGGCAAAGTCATGGAGACCGGAAGCATCAGCGAAAAGATCGAGCGCGGCAAACACACCACCCGCCATTCAGAACTCATTGCCATAGAGGAGGATACCTACATCTTGGATACCCCGGGATTTAGTTCCTTGTCCCTCTTTGACATGGAAAAGGAAGACCTGGCAGGCTTCTATCCGGAATTTACAGAGCATGAGAAATATTGCAAATTCGGCGGCTGCTCCCACATCGGCGAACCCGTCTGCGGCATCAAGGACGCCGTGGCAGAGGGCAGTGTGAGCAGGATGAGATATGACAATTATGTGTTGTTGTATCAGGAACTGAAGGAGAGGAAGAAATATAAATAAGGGAGGATATTTACATGGTAAAGCACGTAATTTTATGGACCTTAAAAAATGAGTATACAGAAGAACAACTTGCAGAGATTAAAGCAGGAATCAAAGAAGGACTTGAGGGACTTGCAGGTAAAATTCCCGGACTTACGGAGATTCATGTGGTGACAGAGGGGCTTCCAAGCTCCAACGTGGACGTGATGCTGGACTCCACCTTTGAAAGCGCAGAGGCGCTGAAAAACTATGCAACTCACCCGGAGCATGTAGCAGTGGCAGACGGTAAGGTGCGTCCCTTTACGGCAAACAGAAGCTGTATGGATTATGAGGTGTAAGATGAAAGGATTCCTATGATTCGATTGTAGGAATCCTTTTTTGAATGTCCTGTTGTAATGGTGTGGATATGCATTATATATTATCTAGCCTCTGCAAATAGAAGAATAATTGAGCATAGTGGTATTGAAGTGGTGTACTTGTTGACGCATAATAGATGTGCTATAATTACAATGACCGGTTATTTTGAAGAGAGGATGCTTTCTATGAAGATTCTTGATTTTGGCTCTTGCAATATTGATTATGTATATAGCGTCAAACATATTGTTCGTCCGGGAGAAACCCAGGCGGCTACAACACTTCGCGGTTCCCCGGTGGAAAGGGGCTAAATCAGGCAATTGCAATTGCCAGAGCCGGCGCACCGGTATATTTTGCCGGTTGTGTAGGGGAAGATGATAATATGCTTGCACCTTTAATGAGGGTTGCCGGAGTGAATCTTACCTATTTGAGGACGATAAAAGGGCAGACCGGGCAGGCTATTATTCAAGTGGATGAACAGGGTGAAAATGCTATTATCATTTATCACGGTGCCAATGCGTCTGTGTCCCGTGAGCATATAGATGATGTACTGAAGCATTTTGAGGCAGGAGATATATTACTTCTTCAGAATGAAATCAGTAATATATCATATTTGATTGAGCAGGCTTCCGGGAAAGGGATGAGAATTATTTTAAATCCCTCACCATTTGAGGAATGGATGCAGCATATTGATTTGAAAGCGTTATATTGTGTGATTGTAAATGAAACAGAAGCCGGAGGTATGACCGGGACCGGACAAGCCCATGACTTTTTAGAAATGGTAAAAAACAGGTATCCTTCTCTTAATGTGATTTTGACACTTGGTAAGCAGGGATGTATATGTTGGTGGGATGGTAGGCTTTATCGTCAACAAGCCTTTGAGACTGAGATAGTGGACACAACAGGAGCAGGAGATACTTTTACGGGATATTTTATTGCAGGACTCTATAGAGGCGATGACATAACGGTGATTTTGAAAGAAGCATCTGTTGCCGCTGCGATAGCGATTTCCAAAGAAGGCGCGGCATCATCTATCCCTGAATATGAAGATGTGAAGAAGACACTTGAAAATAACAGATAAAGAGAAGGTTTGGTTATGGATCATATTACATTATTGAAAAAATTGGAGCGCCCCACCGGTATGGTGGATGTCGTGTTGGATACGGATACCTATAACGAAATTGATGACCAATTTGCGCTGTCTTATATGCTTGCCTGTAAGGAAAAACTATGCTGTAAGGCCATTTATGCAGCGCCTTTCTCTAATATGCATTCCGATGGACCGGCAGATGGTATGGAGAAAAGCTATCAGGAAATTTTGCATTTGTTAAAACTGTTGGAAAGAGAAGACTTGAAAGATTCTGTTTATAGAGGCTCTACAGGATATCTGCCTGATGAGAATACACCTATTGGTTCTCCGGCAGCGGAACATCTATGTAAGTTAGCAATGCAGTATTCTTCAGAGAAACCTTTATATGTTGTAGCTATTGGGGCGATAACGAATGTGGCGTCTGCTATTTTGATGCAGCCACAGATAATTGAGCGTATTGTAGTAGTGTGGCTGGGCGGTCATGCCCTCCATTGGCCGCACAACAAGGAATTTAATCTGTTTCAGGATATTGCAGCAGCCAGAATTATCTTTGGATGCGGAGTACCATTGGTTCAGATTCCCTGTATGGGAGTATGTTCTTCTTTTACAATCAGTGAAGCGGAACTGCTTTACTGGTTGAAGGGAAAGAATAAGCTGTGTGATTATTTGGTGCAGCATACGATTGAAGAGGTTACTTATGCAGTTGGTAAACCCTGGAGCCGGGTGATTTGGGACGTGACCGCTGTGGCATGGCTTACCGGTGATTTCACCGAGAGCTATATTTTGCCCAGTGCAATTCCGGAATACGATCATCACTACGGTATCAATCCGTCAAGACATCCCATGCGCTATGTCTATCATATTGAGCGGGATGCATTAGTGCAGGATCTTTTTTCAAAATTGTCCGGTGAAGCGTGAAAGCTAGAGGCTTATCAATAAGAAGACTGCAAATATATTTTGTTGAAAAACACTCTGATAAATCTCTGTAAAGAAAGAGATTAGAGTTATGCTTCCGAATATATTAAAATTACGTATCAAAAGGGAAAGGTTCAACAGAAGATTGCAGTGCTACCATATCTTCCAAACTTGTTGTATGGGAACTGTATGATTGGTGATTTCATAAATAGTGGAATAATGATTCGTGCTGATTATTTCGTGGGAGATACTAGGGCAACAATCAGTGTTGGATTTAAAGTGGGTAAGGCGGTAGATTTTCCGGTAACCTTGTATCACGAAGATGTGCGTAAGCTAAGTCATCCGACTTGCAAGGTATTAGAGATTTGGTGTAAGAAGTTTGATGAGGCGGAGTATGGTCTGTGTACATATAGTGTGAAGGAGTTAAAAAGGCCAAGTAAATGTATGTAAAATGGTAGAACAGATGCAAATTGACAGGTCCAAACATGATGACTATAATATTTTTAGGGGAGTGATATACGCTCTTTTAATTCTATATATAAAATTATTTATTTGAAAGGCGGATTTAGATTATGAAGACAATTTTAAAGTGTAAGGAGGCGCACGAATAAGACCTCCAAAAGAAGGAGGATAAACAATTGAACAAAAATGAATTTGTCAGCAATATAGCTGAAATTTTACGTCGTTGGGAATTCAACGGCTGTGTGAGTATCTGTAAAGAAGGCACAACACTTTTTGAAGGGGCAAATGGTTGGGCAATTTATGAAAGCCAAATCAAGCATTCGTTGGAATCGCAATTTTTGATTGCATCGGTAACAAAGCAATTTACGGCAGTCTGCATTATGATGCTGGTAGAAGAAGGAAAAGTACATTTGGAGGATAAGCTTGCGTTGTATCTTCCGGAGTACAGTTATGCAGACAAGATGACGATTCGTCAGATGCTGAATATGATGTCCGGTATTCCTGATATGATTAATGATGTAATTGCAGAACAATTGGAAACGGATTCTTCTTTAGACGAAATGTCCGATAGAGAGCGGCTTGTATATGAATACAATGCAGTAAGCAGACCGTTTTCTTTGCAGGAAGTTTTGGAACTGGTAAATGACAAAGAGTTGCTGTTTACACCTGGGGACATGATTCGGTACTCCAATACAAACTATGCATTTCTGGGGTATATAGTTGAACGGGTAAGCGGAAAGACTCTAAACGATTATATGACAGAAAGAATTTTTGCTCCTTTGGGAATGAAGCATACCTGCTGCAAGCCTGAGATGGCTACCTGCCCGGGGTATGAGAGAACTGCTGACATTATCTATTTAGGATATGGTCGTGACACCAGTGGTGACGGTTGTATTGTATCAACTGTTCAGGACTTGAACATATGGCTTAATACGGTGTTGCAAAAGCAATTGCTTTCAAATGACAGCTGGGAGCAAATACTTACCATGGTTCCTAATTCCGATAAGAGTTATTGGCTTGAAAATTATGGGTTCGGTTGGGATAAAACAGGAGAGTGGTATCAACATAGCGGCGGCGATATGGGATACATTACCTTTGTGTTTCTGTGTTTTGAACGGGGAATTACAGTCGCAATCTGTGAGAATATGCCAAGCATCCCTTTAGATGAACCGGTAGGACGGGTAGAATTCGCAATTATGGAGTGCATAGATAAATTTGGTGTTTAAAGAAATAATATTTGATTAAAGTTAAAGGATTCCTATGATTTGATTGTAGGAATCCTTTTTGTGAGCCATGGCTCTAATAGGGAAAAGTAAATGTAAACATTGAAAAAATCCTCCAATTATGTTAGCATAATAAACTGTGTGGAACTTTTTAACAGATTCGTAAATAAATCAAGCTTTCAAGCAAAGGAGAACATATAAAATGAAACTAGGTATCGTAGGTCTACCCAACGTAGGAAAGAGTACATTGTTTAACTCCCTGACCAAGGCAGGAGCAGAGTCGGCAAATTATCCGTTTTGTACCATTGACCCCAATGTGGGTATTGTACCGGTGCCGGATGAGAGATTAAAGCTTTTGGGCGATATGTACCAGTCCAAGAAGGTAACCCCGGCAGTTATTGAGTTTGTGGATATTGCAGGCCTTGTTAAGGGTGCATCCAAGGGTGAAGGTCTTGGTAACCAGTTCTTAAGCAACATCAGAGAGGTGGATGCCATTGTGCACGTAGTGCGCTGCTTCGAGGATGCAAACGT
>SVFG01000003.1 GCA_015056975.1 Lachnospiraceae bacterium
CAAGCCGGTGAGAGCTCTAAGACGCATATCTACAATTGCCTGAGCCTGAGCATCGGAAAGCTCAAAACGCTCAATCAATCTTTCCTTTGCAATCTGTGTATTCTGACTGCTGCGGATAATGGAAATGACTTCATCAATAAAATCCAAAGCCTTAAGAAGACCCTGCAAAATATGGTCTCTTTCCTCAGCCTTATTTAAATCATATTTGGTTCTTCTGGTAACAACATCCTCCTGATGCTTCAGGTAATAGGTGAGCATCTGAAGAAGGTTCATAACCTTGGGCTCGTTATTTACCAAAGCAAGCATAATCACACCAAAGGTATCCTGCAGCTGGGTATGCTTGTACAGCTGATTCAAAATCACGTTGGCATTGGCATCTCTGCGAAGCTCAATTACCACGCGGACACCTTCTCTGTTGGACTCATCACGGATATCAGTGATACCGTCAATCTTTTTGAGCTTAACTAACTCGGCAATCTTGATAATCAGATTTGCCTTATTTACCATATAGGGAAGCTCGGTAGCAATAATCTGACTCTTACCGTTAGGAAGAGTCTCTATATTAGTAACGGCGCGCACTCTTATTTTACCACGACCGGTACGATATGCTTCCTCACAGCCTCTGGTACCCATTATCAAACCACCGGTAGGAAAATCGGGTGCCTTTACAATATCAAGAATTTCTTCGATAGTAGTTTCTCTGTTTTCTTCCACACGATTATCAATAATCTTGATAACTGCCTGCACTACTTCACGAAGATTGTGAGGGGGAATATTGGTAGCCATACCTACTGCAATACCGGTTGTACCGTTTACCAAAAGGTTAGGATAACGGCTGGGAAGTACCACAGGCTCCTTCTCCGTATCATCGAAGTTAGGCGCAAAATCTACGGTATCCTTGTTGATATCGGCAAGAAGCTCCATGGAAATCTTGGAAAGTCTCGCCTCGGTATAACGCATTGCCGCAGCACCGTCACCGTCCATGGAACCAAAGTTACCATGACCGTCAACCAAAGGATATCTGGTGGACCAATCCTGAGCCATATTTACCAAAGCACCGTAAATAGAGCTGTCACCATGGGGGTGATATTTACCCATAGTGTCACCGACAATACGGGCACTCTTACGATGAGGCTTATCAGGTCCGTTATTCAACTCAATCATGGAATAAAGCACACGACGCTGTACAGGCTTTAAACCGTCTCTTACATCAGGAAGCGCACGGGACGCAATTACGCTCATGGCATAATCGATGTAAAAGGTTTCCATCCTCTCTTTCAAATCCACTTCGTGGATTTTGTCTACTTCCACTTCGGGATTTTTATCAAAAATATCGTCGTTCATAGTTTCCTCATTTCTACATATAAATTATGTATATATTTGGACATCTTGCTTGCTTCGCAAGTACTACATCCATTTGGACATCTAACTTGCTTCGCAAGTTAGACACCCATTCGCTACGGCTTCGCCTACGCTCATGGTTGCTACTCGCCAAGTATACGAATTATATTGCAAGCATATAATTCGTATATTTGCCTCGTTAAATGTCCAGGTTTTTAACAAACTTAGCATTCTCTTCGATAAAATCACGTCTGGGCTCTACCTTATCACCCATAAGTGTAGTAAAGGTAAGGTCAATCTCAGACTCCATCTCTTCATCATAGTTTACACGAAGCAGAATTCTGCGCTCAGGGTCCATGGTAGTCTCCCAAAGCTGCTCTGCATCCATCTCACCAAGTCCTTTATAACGCTGAATTTTATTATTTTGATCACGACCTACTTCCTTGAGAATTGCATCTAATTCTTCATCACTGTAGGCATACCAAACCTTTTTATTTTTCTCAAGCTTATAAAGAGGCGGTTTTGCCAGATATACATGACCTTCTTTGATTAAATCCGGCATAAAACGGTAGAGGAAAGTTAAAAGCAAAGTACTGATATGTGCACCATCCACGTCCGCATCAGTCATGAGAATAATCTTGTTATAACGAAGCTTCGTAATATCAAAGTCATCATGAATACCGGTACCGAAAGCAGTAATCATAGCTTTGATTTCTGCATTGGCATAAATCTTATCAAGTCTTGCCTTTTCTACATTCAAAATCTTACCGCGCAGAGGTAATATAGCCTGTGTTGCACGGGAACGGGCTGTTTTTGCACTACCACCCGCAGAATCTCCCTCTACTATGTATATTTCACAATTTTTAGGGTCTTTATCGGAACAGTCTGCAAGCTTACCGGGCAGTGCCATTCCTTCAAGAGCTGTTTTTCTTCTGGTTAAATCTCTTGCCTTTCTTGCAGCCTCTCTCGCACGCTGTGCCAAAATAGACTTTTCACAAATAGACTTTGCGACGGAAGGATTTAATTCCAGGAAGTAAGTAAGCTGTTCACTTACAATACTGTCTACGGCACCTCTCGCTTCACTGTTTCCAAGTTTTTGCTTGGTTTGACCTTCAAACTGAGGGTCTTCAATTTTTACACTGACAATGGCAGTGAGACCTTCTCTAATATCCTCACCGGAAAGATTGGGCTCATTATCCTTTAACAGCTTTGCATTTCTTGCATAATCATTAAAGGTTTTGGTAATAGCATTTCTAAAGCCCTGTAAATGAGTACCGCCCTCAGGAGTATTAATATTATTTACAAAGCTGAATACACTTTCATTGTAGGAATCATTGTGTTGGAAAGAAACCTCTACATACACATTATTCTTCTCACCTTCAAAATAAAGGATATTCTCGTAAATAGGGGTTTTACTCTTATTCAGGTAAGTAACAAATTCCTTGATACCGCCCTCATAATAAAATTCAATAACCTTCTGTTTAGAACCGTCATCCAGAGTAACCATATGAGACTTACCAATTTTACCGCCTGTCTTGGCTTTGTCATCACTGACAGAAGTATTTGCATACTCTGCTAATACCTCTTCCTTTGCAGAATCCTCTGCATCCTGATTTGCTCTTTCCAAAAGCTCATTAATCTGAGCATTTTCGGTATCTGCAGGAACTTCCTCTACAACTCTGCTGTCTCTTAAAATGATGCGGAGTCCTTTGGTCAAAAATGCCATTTCACGAAGTCTTCTCTTTAAAACATCATACTCATATTCTGTAGTCTCTGTAAAAATAGTAGCATCCGGAAGAAAAGTAACCTTTGTACCTGTACGCTCCACAGGACATTCACCTATTACCTTTAATGGATAGCATACATGACCTCTTTCATAGCGCTGCTTGTAAACCTTACCGTCCTGACTTATTTCTACTTCAAGCCAATCTGATAAAGCGTTTACAACAGATGCACCTACACCGTGAAGACCACCGGAAACCTTGTATCCTCCACCGCCGAATTTACCGCCGGCATGCAAAATAGTAAAAACTACTTCTACAGCAGGGATACCTGCTTTTTGATTGATACCTACCGGAATACCTCGACCGTTATCTATAACGGTAATAGAATTGTCTTTGTTAATGGTGACATCAATGGTATCACAATATCCTGCTAAAGCTTCATCTACCGCGTTGTCTACAATTTCATATACCAAATGATGAAGACCTCTGCTGGAGGTAGTACCAATATACATACCCGGTCTTTTACGAACAGCTTCCAAACCTTCTAATATCTGAATTTGGTCTGCGCCATATTCATTCTCTACAGTTGTATTGCTCATGTTCTCTGCGCTCATGATTGCCTCACATTCCGCCCGGCTCTTCATCTGCATGATTCATACAGGTTACTTCACCGTTAGCTACTTTAAACACTCTGTCAATTTCAAATCTGTTATTTACAAACTCCTCTAAACCGGTACAGGTAATGATTGTCTGAATATCACCTATACTGTTTAAAAGATAATTTTGTCTGTTGCTGTCAAGCTCTGAAAGTACATCATCCAGAAGTAAAATAGGAGTATCCTTAGTAATCTTTTTTACCAGCTCTATCTCTGAAAGCTTCAGGGATAACGCTGCAGTTCTCTGTTGTCCCTGAGAACCGAATTTTCTGATATCCGTATCTCCTACCAAAAAACAAAAATCATCTCTGTGGGGTCCCACAGAAGTCATTTTGGTCTTGATATCTCTGTCCTGACTATACTTTAACTTCTGTTCAAATTCATCAATATTAACATCCGGCTCATATTTGATGGTTAATTCTTCTTTACCGCCGGAAAGCTTTTTATGTATATCATAAATAATTTCATTCAGCTGCTCTACAAAAAGCTTACGTCTCTCAATAATCTTACTTCCGTAAGAAACAAGCTGCATATCCCAGATATTTAAAGTTTCCTTCAGCTGGGGATTCATAAACATATCCTTGAGAAGCTTGTTGCGCTGGTTAATAATCTTGTTGTAATTATTGAGATTGTAGAGATAAAAGTTGTCCAGCTGGCAAAGCTCCATATCTACAAATCTTCTGCGCTCAGAAGGACCGTTTTTGATAATACCCAAATCCTCCGGCGAAAAAAACACAACATTACAAAGTCCCAGTAAATCAGCAGCTTTTTTTATCTTTTGACCGTCAATAGCAATACCCTTTGACTTACTTTTGCGAAGATGCATATCAATTCGGGTATTAACTCCTTCTTTCTCAATGTAAGTCCTTATATGAGCCTCTTCCTTGTCAAAATTTACAATATCTTTATCCTTGCTGCCCTTATGGGATTTGGTAGTGGAAGCAACATATATTGCCTCTAAAATATTGGTCTTACCCTGAGCATTATCACCGTACAGTATATTGGTTCCCTCACAAAATTCCATGGTAAGGGAATCATAATTCCTATAATCTGCAAGCTCAATTGATTTGATAATCATATTTCACCTTTATTTGAATAATAATTTTGATTCTACCTTGACGGTTTGTCCTTCATACTCAAAGGTATCTCCGGGAACCAGCTTCTTGCCACGGCGGGTATCAATCTCACCGTTTACTTTTACCAGACCATCCTGGACTACAAGCTTGGCATCAACGCCGGATTCCACAAGACCGGCAAGTTTTAAGGCCTGGCCGAGTTTGATGAAATCGTCTTTTATGTATATAGTTTCCATAAAATCTCCAAATAAAATTATTTTAGCTTACTGTTGTAAAGTTTACAGGCAAAATAAGATAAATATAGCTCTCTTCCTCGTTCTTGATGAAGCAGGGTGCCTTTGGATTAACCATGTAAAGGTCTACTTCCTCATCATCAATAACGCGAAGCGCGTCAATTAAGAATTTGGGATTGAAACCAATCATCAAATCCTTACCCTTCTTATCAATGTCAATTTCTTCATTCATGGAACCTACGATGGAATTAATCTTAAGCTCCATGCTTCCGTCGGTAATGGTAATAATAATAGGCTTCTTGTCACCCTCTTTTACAAGAAGAGTAGCTCTGTCAATACAGCTTAAAAGCTCTTTCTTGTTGATGGTAACCTTTGTCTCATAATCACTGGAAAGCATCTGCTCAATTCTGAAATACTCTCCTTCAATCAATCTGGATACAACAACAGTATTGCCGAATTCAAATACAATATGCTTTGCAGTAAAGGAAATCGTTACATCACTGTCCGCATCACCGGGTAAAATCTTGCTTACCTCATTCAAAGTCTTACCGGGAACTACTACCTTAATCGGATCATAGCTGTTCTTTAACTGAATCTTACGGATGGAAATACGGTGTCCGTCAAGGGAAACTACCTTCAATTCATCGCCATTGATATCAAAAAGCTCACCTGTCATCAGCTTGTTATTATCATTGTCAGAAATAGAGAAGATGGTCTGTCTTACTACTTCCTTCAAAGTAAACTGACTTACAATCACCTGGTTTTCCTTTTCAATCACGGGAAGGTAAGAGAAATCTTCACCGGATTTACCAATAATGGTAAACTTAGCCTTCTCACAGGTAATCACTGTTTTGAAGGAAGCATCTGTCTCAATGGTAATATCACTGTCGGGAAGCTTTCTTACAATTTCAAGAAATACCTTAGCATCTAAAGCAATGATACCTTTTTCCACAATATCACCTTCGATTGTGGTCTCTATACCAAGCTCCATATCATTAGCAGTCAACTGAATGAATCCTTTTGTAGCATCTACAAGAATACATTCTAAGATAGACATGGTAGTCTTATTTGGAACAGCCTTTGAAACAATTTGTAATCCGTTTAAAAGATTTGATTTTGTACATACTAACTTCATGTGTGTATAACTCCCTTCGTCTCAAATGTGTGTTTTTGGCTTGCGCAAATAATATAAATTATTAAAGAATTTAGTATTATAATTAATAATAGATGTTGATATGTGTAAAACTATTTCTATTATACTATTTTTCTGGCAAAAAGGGAATGGATAAGATGTGAATTTATCAAGAATAATAATGGGATAACTTGATAGTTATTCACAAGATATTTTAACACCTTTTTCCAATAAAAAAGTTTTCAACAGGTTTACTTAAATTATTAACATCTTACCCACATCAGAATGTGGATTAAGAGGGTATAATTTTCTTTTTAATGATGTCTATTTTGTTCCTTAATTCTTCATTGCTGTTTATTTCAGAAGCAATTTTATTGACACCGTGGATAATGGTGGTGTGATCCTTTTTACCAAGCATTTTACCGATGTCAGCAAAGGAGGTATCCGTAAGCTCTCTGCAAAGATACATGACAACCTGTCTGGGCTGTACAAATTCGGAATTTCTCCTCTTGGAAGTAATATCTTCCACTTTTACACCAAAATGTTCAGCAACTACATTAATAATAAGGGAAGGTGTAATCTCTTTAGGCTTATTAGGATAAATAACATCCTTAAGAGCTTCCTCTGCCAATGCAAGAGTCAAATCTACCTTATTTAATTTAGCAAAGGCAATGATTTTATTGAAAGCACCTTCCAGCTCTCTAATGTTAGATTTAATATTGGTAGCTATGTACTTAATAATATCTTCATCAATCTGCTTGTCATAGCTTTCAGCATTCTTGCGAAGAATAGCCATTCTGGTTTCATAATCAGGCTGTTGGATATCTGCAATTAATCCCCACTCGAAACGGGAACGGAATCTCTCTTCCAAGGTCTCCATCTCTTTAGGAGGCTTGTCTGAGGATAAAATAATCTGTTTTCTGGCAGAATGAAGTACGTTAAAGGTGTGGAAAAACTCTTCCTGAGTACTTTCCTTTCCTATTATAAACTGTACATCGTCTACCATAAGTACATCAACGGTTCTGTATTTTTCACGAAGCTTTGTCATGGATGCAGCATTACCGCTACGGATGGATTCAATTACTTCGTTGGTAAACTCTTCACTTGTTACATACAAAACCTTCATATCAGGATTGTTTTCTAATATAAAATGTCCGATGGAATGCATAAGGTGAGTTTTACCGAGTCCCGGTCCTCCATATAAATAGAGAGGATTGTAAACAACACCCGGAGTTTCTGCTACGGCCAGACATGCAGAATGTGCAAATTTATTGTTACTTCCTACTACGAAAGTATCAAATTTATATTTAGGATTAAGATTTGCATTTTCATAATTAATATTATAGATATATCCTGAATTTGAAATTTCAGGTTCTGCAAGAGTCTGAACCTTGACATCATTCTCCAAAAGAAAATTAACGTCATATTCATGATCAAACATTTCAGAAATAGTAACCTGGAAAAATGTTTTATATTTGGAAGAAATATAATTAAGAGTGTGCCCCTGATCGGAAGGAATCACAATATTTACTGTATCGTTTTCAATACTGTAAAATTCAAGAGGCTTTACCCATGTATTAAAAGAGATGTTTGATAAGCTATATTCCTTTCTTATAATCTCTTTAATTTCTTCCCAATTTTCTTTAATAGCTGTCATTTTTATACATTCCTTCCATGTTATTATTCCATACTAATTAATTGTATAATAGTTTTAAAAATATTTCAAATATTAGTTTTGAACATGGTATGGATAAAGTTATCCACATAATGTTGATAACTATGTTTATAAATAAATACAAAATTATTACATGTGGATAGGGATGTGTAAAAGTGGATAAAAGGGTATCGTTGGAAATAAAAGGAAAATAAATAATAAAAATGGATTATACACATGTTTTACACAAAGTAATCCATAAAAAAATTATTAATATCCACATGTTATCAACATAGTGTGGATAAATTTTAAATATATATTTTATGTGTATATCTATGTGGATAACTGAAAAAAGTTTTTTTAAGTGTCTAGAAAATATAGTATTTAAAGGAAAAAACAGAAAAATAACCCTTGACATCAGGTAGCTTTTCCTATACAATCAAAATGCTATTTTCCTGAAAAAGTAAAATTAGTTTACCTTTATATAAAAGGTTTCAGAGAAGGAGGTGCTTTCCACATGAAGATGACATTTCAGCCTAAGAAGCGTTCACACGCAAAGGTTCACGGTTTCAGAGCCAGAATGAGTACACCTGGCGGAAGAAAGGTTTTAGCAGCAAGACGTGCAAAAGGAAGAAAGAAATTATCAGCATAGGTCACAGCAATGTGACCTTTTTTTCTCTTATTAAAATCAAGGGAGAAGTAAATGCAATTTTCAGAGTCATTAAGGAAAAATCACGAATTCCAAGCTGTTTACAAGAACGGAAAACAATATGCAAATAAGTATTTGGTAATGTATGTAAAGGAAAATGGCTTAGCTTGTAACAGAATAGGAATAAGTGTGAGTAAAAAGGTCGGAAACAGTGTTATCCGACATCGTGTTAAGAGATTAATAAAAGAAGGATACAGATTACAGGAAAAAATATTCAATAGTGGTTTGGATATTGTAATCGTTGCAAGAGTCAGTGCTGCTTCAGTAGGTTTTTATGAACTGGAGAGCGCATTGTTACATCTTGGAAAGCTTCAGCAGATCATTAAGTTATGAAAAAACTTTTTATTGGCATTATTAAATTATATCAAAAGTATATATCTCCACATAAGGGTCCGGGATGTTGTAAATATATTCCTACCTGTTCACAGTATGGAATAGAAGCAATTCAAAAATACGGAGCTTTTAAAGGTGGATTACTTACAATTTGGAGGATACTCAGATGTAATCCCTTTTCAAAAGGTGGTTATGATCCGGTTCCTTAATTAATAATGTCAATGCCAGGAGGATAAATGAACGGAATTTTATTGACACAGCATGATGGATTTATTTTAGGTCCCATCGCGAAGTTACTTGGCCTTATTATGGAAGGTATCTTTTGGGTGATTGA
This sequence comes from Lachnospiraceae bacterium, assembly GCA_015056975.1. Lineage (GTDB taxonomy): Bacteria > Bacillota > Clostridia > Lachnospirales > Lachnospiraceae > Acetatifactor. The sequence goes on from SVFG01000003.1 coordinate 9,193, forward strand.
CCTGATTGGTATTCCTAATATAGGTCTGGCTATCATTTTATTTACTATTGTTGTAAATATTCTGATGATGCCTCTTACAATTAAACAACAGAAATTTTCAAAGCTTTCTGCAATTATTCAGCCGGAAGTACAAGCTATTCAGGCAAAGTATAAGAACAGAAAAGATCAGGAGAGCCAGATGGCTATGAGCCAGGAGGTTCAGAAGGTTTATGCAAAATACGGTGTTTCCCAGACAGGCGGATGTCTGTATCTGCTGATTCAGATGCCTATTTTGTTTGCTCTGTACAGAGTTATTTATGCAATTCCCGCTTATGTAAGCAAGGTTGGTGATACCTTCAGAGTTCTTGCAAATGCTATTATAAGTCATGATGGCGGAAAAGGTGTAGAAGTATTAAAGTCTATGACAGATGGCAAAATTGCTCAGACAATCTCCATGTATGGCAAGGGTTTGGATGCTACTACTACAAAGGGTGTAGAAAATGGTGTGATTGATGTTTTAAACAGACTTTCTTCTACAGACATGGCTACTGTAGCTGAGAAATTTAATTTGTCAGAATTACAACATAATGGTGAAGTTATTTTAGGTGATGGCGGATTATTGGAAACATATAATAATTTCCTTGGTCTTAATATTGTAAATTCACCTCAGCAGATTATGATGGAGGCTTTTGCAAAAGGTGCCATTCTTGTTGGTATCGGTGCATTATTGATTCCTATTTTGTCTGTAATTACACAGTGGATTAATACCAAGCTGATGCCTCAGCACAATACAAACAATGATAACGGTATGGGATCTTCCATGAAGACCATGAATCTGGTAATGCCTCTTATTTCTGCATGGTTCAGTTTTTCCTGGGCAGCAGGTATGGGTATCTACTGGGTAGCAGGTAATATTGTAAGATGTATCCAGCAGGTTATTGTTAATAAGCATATGGACAAGATTAGTTTGGAAGAGCTGATTGAGCAGAATAAAGAAAAGAGTGCCAAGAAGCTTGCAAAGCTGGAAGCTAATCAAGAACGCATGAATGCATATGCAAACATGAAGACCAGAAATATTCAAAACCGTGCAAATACTACTACCAATGTTTCTGAAGCTGAAAAAGAAGAAGCCATGAAGAAGGCTACAGAATATTACAATAGTGGTAATGTTAAGCCCGGAAGTATGATGGCTAAGGCTAATATGGTAAGACAGTATAACGAAAAAAATAATAAAGATAACAATTAATATTTACGATTAATTATGGAGGAAAAAGATATGGAATTTATTGAAGTATCTGCTAAAACAGTAAGTGATGCAATTACTGAAGCTTGTCAGAAGCTTGGTGTAACCAGTGATAAATTGGAATATCAGGTAGTAGAAGAAGGTTCCAACGGATTTTTGGGAATCGGTGCAAAGCCTGCAATTATTAAGGCTGCTGTAAAGTGTTCTATTGAAGATAATGCAAAAATCTTTTTGAATGATGTATTTGAGGCAATGAAGCTTGAAGTTGTTGTTACTGTAAAATATGATGAAGAAGAAAGAACCATGGACATCGATTTGAGCGGTGATGAAATGGGCGTACTTATCGGTAAGAGAGGACAGACTCTTGATTCTTTACAGTATCTGGTTTCTTTGGTAGTTAACAAGGATGCTGAGAATTATATCAGAGTTAAGGTTGATACCGAAAATTACAGACAGAGAAGAAAGGATACTCTTGAAAATCTTGCAAAGAATATTTCTTACAAGGTAAAGAGAACCAAGAGAGCTGTATCCTTGGAGCCTATGAATCCTTATGAGAGACGTATTATCCATTCTGCACTTCAGAATGACAGATATGTTTCTACACATAGTGAAGGTGAAGAGCCTTTCAGAAGAGTTGTTGTAACTTTAAAGAAATAGTTAAAATGGTACATTCAAGCCAGATTACCGTTCTTGCACGGACACGCTCTCGCTCGGATAAAAACGTAGCGGTACAAAGTCGGCACAGGACGCCGACTAAGGACCGACGTTTTTATACGGTCCTTAGAAGAAGGTAATCTGGCTTGAATTCACTTTTGTGACATATTATAATATAATTTTGTAAAGTTACTTTTTGTTATAATTTATTTCTTTAAATTTTGAGGAATTATTATATGTTAAATAATTTTAATTCGGATACAATTGCTGCAGTGGCGACTGCTTTGTCGGATTCGGGGATTGGAATTGTGAGGATAAGCGGACCGGAAGCAATTGATATTGCAGATAAGGTTTTTTGTACGAAGATTGGTAAGAGAAAGTTAAAGAATGTAGACAGTCATACGATTCATTATGGCTATATTGTAGATTGTAAAGATGAAAATAATATTTTGTCAGAAGGTTGGCAGAATTATATTATAGATGAAGTAATGGTTGCAGTAATGAAAGCGCCAAAAAGCTATACCATGGAGGATACGGTTGAGATTAACTGTCATGGTGGTGTGCTTGTTATGCAGAAAATATTGGAGACTGTATTAAAGCATGGTGCCAGACTGGCACAGCCCGGTGAATTTACAAAGAGAGCTTTTTTAAACGGAAGAATTGATTTGTCTAAGGCAGAGGCAGTTATTGATGTGATTCATTCCCAGAATGAATTTGCTCTGCAGTCTTCCATTAATCAGTTACAGGGAAACCTGTCCAAAGAAGTAAGAAGTCTTAGAGAAGAAATTATTTATGAAATTGCTTTTATAGAATCTGCTTTGGATGATCCGGAGCATATCAGTCTGGATGGTTACAAAGATAAGATTGATGAAAAGGTAAGTAATTTAAGTGAGAGAGTAGAAAAACTACTTGCAACTGCGGATAACGGCAGATTGATGAAGGAAGGAATCAGTACGGTTATTGTGGGAAAGCCCAATGCCGGTAAATCCTCACTGTTAAATATTATGGTGGGGGAAGAACGTGCCATTGTTACGGATATTGCAGGTACTACCAGAGATGTGTTGCAGGAATCCATTAAGCTTCACGGTATCGGTTTAAATATTATTGATACTGCCGGAATCCGTACTACAGAGGATGTAGTAGAAAAGATTGGTGTAGAGAAGGCAAAAAAATATGCAAATGAAGCGGACTTGATATTGTATGTGGTGGATGCTTCCGTGGCACTTGATGATAGTGACAGAGAAATTATTACTTTGCTTGAGGATAAAAATGTTATTGTTCTTTTGAATAAATCTGATTTGACTGCAGCCGTGGAAGAGTCGGATTTGTTACAGGTAATTGATGAATTGGTACCCGGTCATAAGAAGATAGAAATGATTCGCACCTCAACAAAGGATAATACCGGTATTGATACATTTGAAAATACGATTAAAGAAATGTTTTTTAAGGGCAACCTGAAAAATAATAATCAGATAGTTATTACAAATATGCGTCACAAGGAAGCTTTACAGAATACTTATGACAGTTTGCAGATGGTAAAAAGAAGTCTGATGGATGATATGCCGGAGGATTTTTATTCCATTGATTTGATGAGTGCGTATTCTTCTCTTGGATTTATTATCGGTGAAGAAGTGGATGATGATTTGGTAAATGAGATATTTACAAAGTTTTGTATGGGTAAGTAATCGTCATTAGGAATGAGGAAAAAATGTCTGAATTAGTTACAATTAAGGAAAACGGAATCAGGGAAAAAGTAGATGTATGTGTGGTTGGTGCAGGACATGCCGGATGTGAGGCAGCGCTTGCATGTGCCAGACTTGGTTTGAATACAGTTATTTTTACAGTGAGTGTAGACAGTATTGCACTGATGCCCTGTAATCCCAATATCGGTGGTTCTTCCAAGGGACACTTGGTGAGAGAGCTGGATGCTCTTGGAGGTGAAATGGGTAAAGTGATTGATAAGACATTTATCCAGTCAAAAATGTTAAATGTTTCTAAGGGACCTGCTGTACATTCTCTGCGTGCACAGGCAGATAAAGCGGATTATACCCGCACCATGCGTAAGGTTTTGGAAAATCAGGAAAATCTGACGATCAAACAGGCTGAAGTCTGTGAGCTTTTGTGGGAAGAATCTGCTGAAAAAGAAAATATGAAAAAGATTACCGGTGTAAAGACATTTACCGGCACTGTTTATGAATGTAAGGCGGTCATTCTTTGTACAGGTACCTATTTGCGTGCAAGATGTCTGTGTGGTGAAGCAATTACTTATACCGGTCCCAACGGTTTGCAGGCTGCAAATTATCTTACGGATTCTCTGAAAAATATGGGTATCGAAATGCGCCGTTTTAAGACAGGAACTCCTGCCAGAATGGATGGTACTACCATTGATTATTCCAAGATGGAGGAGCAGTTTGGTGATGAGAGAGTGGTACCCTTTTCTTTTTCTACTGATCCTGAGAGTATACAGAAGGAACAGGTTTCCTGCTGGCTTACTTATACCAATGAAAAGACTCATGAAATTATACGTGGTAATTTAGACCGCTCTCCTATTTATGCAGGAATCATTGAAGGAACCGGTCCCAGATACTGTCCCTCTATTGAAGATAAGGTTGTAAAGTTTGCCGAGAAAGAAAGACACCAGGTATTTATTGAGCCGGAGGGTCTGCATACCAATGAAATGTATGTGGGTGGTATGTCTTCCTCTTTACCGGAGGATGTGCAGCTTGCCATGTATCGTACTGTTCCCGGTTTGGAAAATTGTAAAATTGTAAGAAATGCTTATGCAATTGAATATGATTGTATTAATGCAAGACAGCTTTATCCTTCTTTGGAGTTTAAGGAGGTAAAAGGCTTATTTAGTGGTGGCCAATTTAACGGAAGCAGTGGTTATGAGGAGGCAGCATGTCAGGGACTTGTAGCAGGTATCAATGCTGCGATGTCCATATTTGGAAGAGAGCCTCTTGTAATGGACCGTTCAGAAAGTTATATCGGTGTACTGATTGATGATTTAGTGACAAAGGATAACAGAGAGCCTTATCGTATGATGACTTCCCGCGCAGAGTACAGACTTTTGCTTCGTCAGGATAATGCAGATATCAGACTTCGCAAAAAGGGCTATGAAATTGGCTTGATTTCCAAAGAAGAATATGATGCATTGCTGCAAAAAGAAAATTTGATTGAAAAGGAAATGAACCGTCTGAAAAATACTTCAGTCGGTGCCAATAAAGAGATTCAGGCATTTTTGGAGGCTCACGGAAGCTCTACCTTAAAAACTGCTGCAACCTTGGCAGAACTCATTTGTCGTCCGGAGCTTGGTTATGAAGCTATTGCTGAGATAGATAAAGAACGTGAAAATTTTGCGTTGGAGGTATGTGGAAAACCTTCCCTTCCTCAAGCTGTATTGGAACAGGTTGAGATTGAAATTAAGAACGAGAGCTATATCATCAGACAAAAACGTCAGGTAGAGCAGTATAAAAAGATGGAGAAAAAGAAAATACCTGAAAATTTGAATTATGATGAGGTTCCTTCCCTGCGTTTGGAAGCAAGACAGAAGCTGAAACAGTTTATGCCGGTTTCTGTGGGACAGGCTTCCAGAATTTCAGGTGTTTCACCTGCGGATATTTCTGTACTGTTGGTCTATTTGGAAACCTATAAAAATACTAACAAATAAGAGGTCATAATGAATAATTATAATACCCTTCAGTTTGAAAAAGATTTAAAGGCAATGAATATAAGTCTCTCCGAAAAGCAGATTGAGCAGTTTTTGATTTATTATGAAATGCTTGTGGAATGGAATGAAGTAATGAATCTAACTGCTATCACGGAATATGAAGAAGTGATGAAAAAACATTTCTTAGATAGTATTACATTGAATCAGGCTTTTGATGTCACTAAGGAATGCTCTGTTATTGATGTGGGATGCGGTGCCGGATTTCCGGGACTTGCTTTAAAGATTGCTTATCCTAATTTAAAAATTACATTGTTGGATTCCTTGAATAAGAGAATCAATTTTTTGGATGCAGTAATTGAGAGACTTGGACTTAAGGATATTGTTACGATACATGGAAGAGCAGAGGATTTTGCAAAGGCCGGTAAGCTTCGCGAAACCTTTGATGTAGCGGTTTCCAGAGCAGTTGCAAATTTATCTACTCTTTCAGAATATTGTCTGCCTTACGTAAAGGTTGGCGGTTACTTTATTCCGTATAAATCTGAGAAGGTTACGGAAGAGATAGAAGCAGCAGGAAAAGCTCTTTCTATATTGGGCGGTAGTCTTGAGAAAAAAATTGAGTTTACCTTACCTGATACGGATTACTATAGAAATTTATTACTGATTAAAAAGAATAAAGCTACACCAAATAAATATCCAAGAAAAGCCGGACTTCCTTCTAAGGAACCAATCTAACTTTTTTGTTATTTTTTTGATTTCTGTTTTACAAGTTTTTTATTTTCATGTATGATATAAATGACGGACTTTTGACATAGTATACTTAAATAGAACATATGTTCTGAAAGGGTCGGTAATTTGGATAATCATACGTTAGATAGTAATATTTCAGTTATTAGTTTACAGGAAGAGGATAGACAAAGAATAGCAAGAGATTTGCACGATACCTCTCTGCAGAACTTAACCCATCTTGTACATAAGATAGAGCTTGCCGGGTTATATATTGATCAGGATCCGGTGAAAGCTAAATTGGAGCTTGCAGTAATCAGACAAAATATTAAATCTATTATCGGTGAAATCAGAAATACTATTTTTGATCTCAGGCCAATGACTTTTGATGATTTGGGATTAAAGGCTGCTTTTGAAAGATTGATTTTGTTGTTTAATGAGAATCATTTGTATGAGATGGAAGTGGAGATTGAGGAAGTTTCATGTGATACCCGATTGGTATTACTGACAATCTATAGAGTCATTCAGGAATGCTTTACAAATATTAAGAAGTATTCAAATGCCACAAAGGTAACCTTTCATTGCCATCAAAAGGAAAATATAGTTGTTATTGATGTTACTGATGATGGTAAAGGTTTTTCTGTGGAAGAGGTTGAAGCCAGAACTGACATGTATATGCATTTTGGTATTTCTGTCATGAAGGAGCGTGTTAAGTTACTGGGAGGAAAAATTCAGATTACTTCTGAAATAGGTGTAGGTACCAAGGTGCATATAGAGGTTCCCATAAAATAATATTTGTTTACAAGAGGAGAAGAGTATGAGTATAAAAGTAATGTTGGCAGATGACCATGTATTAATTCGTGAGGGGATTCGTCAGTTGTTGGAATTTGACGGTACAATCGAAGTGATAGATGAAGCAAATGACGGTGAAGAGTGTATTGATAAGTTAAGCAATGTTAAGCCGGATGTTTTGTTGTTGGATATTAATATGCCTAAGAAAAATGGTATTGAGGTATTAGAAGAAATTAAAAAGAATAATATAAACGTTAAGGTTTTAATTCTTACAGTACATAACGAAGTGGAATATCTGTTGAAAGCAGTGGATATCGGAGTAGACGGATATATTTTAAAGGATACCGAATCAAATGAATTGAAAAAGGCTATCATCTCTATTGTGAATGGTGAAAGTTATATCCAGCCTAATTTGATTCCTGCACTTAACAGTAAATTAGTTTCACGTGATAAGGATAAAGATAAAATTGATGCTTTGACTAACCGTGAGATGGAAGTTCTTATCTGTGTTGCAAACGGTATGTTTAACAGAGAGATTGCTGATGAGTTAAGTATCAGTGAGAGAACTGTTAAAAATCATGTGACAAATATCTTTAAGAAGATTGATGTTGCGGATAGAACGCAGGCTGCGGTGTTTGCAATAAAAAATGATATAATTAAGTTATTTTAAGGGTACGTCCCCGTATATATTTATATTTTCTGTTCAGATATGCTAAGCATTCCGGCAAGCCTCTAAAACATTAAAAATGTCAGTAAAGACTGCCATTTTTAATAGAGTCTTTCCTTCATAGCATATAAATTGCAGAAAATATAAATATATACGGGGACTAACACTTTCGATAAAATAAATTATTATTTAATGCGAGGTGATTATAAAAAATGGAATATGTATTGGTAGATAATCAGTTAAGGCCGGAGGATTTTATTAGGCTGAAGGTTGAGACGGGATTTTGGGAGAGACCGGTTGAACAGGTGAAGGTTGCTTTAGATAACGGTTTGTTTAATGTGACTGCTGTATGTGATGGCAAAGTAGTTGGTATGGGTAGATTGATTGGAGATGGTGCTATGTACTGGTATCTGCAAGAGATAATAGTGCTTCCGGAATATCAGGGTTATGGTATCGGAAAGAGTATTGTGAGTAGATTATTGGAATATATAAAAGATAATTCTTTTGCCGGAACAAATGTAAGTATTGGATTAACTGCTGTTAAAGGAAAAGAAACTTTTTATGAAAAGTTTGGATTTAACATTCATTCCCAAGGAATGTCAATGTATATGGATATTTAAGCGAATGTTTCACGTGAAACATTCGCTATTTCTTTCTTTTGGACACAAGATAATGTTTCACGTGAAACATTTCAACCCTAAATCTTGTGTATTTTAGCGTGAAACATTCTAAAAAACCAGCGTGAAACATCATATTTTATATAAAGTATATATTATAATAGAGTAGACTTAGGCAAACAGATTATATCTGCGATAAGCAGGTAATGTGAGCACGTCGGCACTTAGCGAGGTAAAGTCGCAATTTATTGCGACTTCGAGCTTAGTACCGTTACGTTGCGAACTTTAGTGAAAACGTGCCTGCGATTGCAGATATATTCTGTGATGACTAAGTCGGAATATTTCAATATATTTTATTTCTACTTTTTTCAACTTTCCAGTGGATATATACCACATTTAGTGTTATAATTGAAAGGCAAAACCTAAATAGGAAAGGCGAATGATTATGGGAAGAATTATAGCAATTGCAAATCAAAAAGGTGGCGTGGGTAAGACCACAACTTCTATAAATTTATCAGCTTCTTTGGCTGCAAAGAAAAAGAAAGTATTGTTGATTGATACTGACCCGCAGGGTAATACAACCAGTGGTTTTGGCATTGATAAGAATGATTTAGATAATACCATATATGAATTGATACTCGGCGAGTGTACTATCAGAGATTGTATTATTAAGACGGTAGTTCCGAATGTGTCAGTGATTCCTTCCAATGTAAATCTGGCAGCAGCAGAGATTGAGTTGATCGGTGTGGACAAGAAGGAATACATATTAAAGAGTGAAGTGGATTATATCAAGGATGATTATGATTACATTATTATTGATTGTCCTCCTTCTCTGAATATGCTTACTATCAATGCCATGACAACTGCAGACAGTGTGATTGTGCCGATTCAGTGCGAATATTACGCATTGGAGGGATTGAGCCAGTTGATTCATACTGTAAATCTGGTAAAGGAGAGATTAAATCCTCAATTGGATATGGAGGGTGTGGTATTTACCATGTATGATTCCAGAACGAATCTTTCCATGCAGGTAGTGGAAAATGTAAAGAATAATTTGAATCAGCATATTTATGAGACATTGATTCCCAGAAACATCAGACTTGCAGAGGCACCCAGCTTTGGCATGCCTATCAATATGTATGATCCGAAGTCGGCAGGAGCAGAAGCTTATATGCAACTGGCGGATGAAGTGATAAAGGGGAAGAAAAAATGATTTTTAGAGGTATAAAAGAAGACAACGGATGGATGGTAGTGGATTACAGTGCCACCTGGAAATATGGTTATGAATTTATATTGGATGCCTGCCAGGTTATCATTGATACAGATTTTCAGGAAAAGCTCCAAAGAGTGGCTATCACACACGGACCCGGAACAGAACCGGTAGAATGTCTTGAGAGTGTAAGGAAAAGTGAGTTTGATGTAAGAAAATGTAACATTGCTAACAAAGAGAGCAGTGCTCTTATGGTTGCCGGCATTAGTAGAATCATGGAGTGTCCCGTACAGGTAATGTTCTTTAATCAGACCAATGCAGTGAAATTATTCTGCCCTGTCAAAAAGATATTTGAAGAACACGGTGATCATGTATTTGATAACTATATGAATAGCGTAGAGATTAAGGCATATTGCAGGGACGCTGTGAGACAGGGGAAGGATTACAAGGGATAATTAATGACAAAGAAAGAGATTGTCAAAAGATATATATTATTTGTCATCAGTTTGTTTATTAGTGCTTTTGGTGTTGCTTTTGCTAAGCACGGGGAGCTGGGTGTTACACCTATATCCTCTGTACCAAATGTTTTATGTTATATATGTCCGGCATTAAGTATGGGAAACTGGTTGATTATCTGGAATTGTATTATGATAATTGGTCAGATATTAATCCTAAGAAAACGGTTTCAGCTTATTCAACTGTTGCAGATACCTTTATCCTTTCTGTTCGGATATTTTACTGATTTTGGTTTATGGTGTGTTTCCTTCATTCCAAATCAATTATACCCGGTGAAAATGACTTTGGTATTTTCAGGTGTAATAGTTCTTGCTTTTGGAATTGCTCTTTCCGTAATTGCCAATGTTATCATGAATTCCGGTGAGGCATTTGTAAAAACTCTCGCCGATGCAGTACACAAAAACTTTGGTAATGTAAAAATCATATTCGATATCAGCTGTGTTGTTTTATCCATTATTTTGTCACTGATATTCTTTGATTTCAAAATAGTGGGTACCAGAGAGGGTACAATTATCACAGCGGTTTGTACCGGATTTGTAGTAAAGTTTTTCCAGAAGAGATTGCAAAATCCTGTCAGTAATATATTAAATAGATGATTATAATATTATGCCTGCTCAGGTTGTATCCGTAACCGCAGGCAAAGATAATGAATAATTTATAGGAGGATTCTTTCATGAGCTTAACATTTTCAGAAATGCAGGAAATGTATAGAGAAACGGTAAAACGTTTTAATAAAATCGAATTACAGGACTGGAAGGCAGAGGGTGCTATGATAGAGCTTTCCAAGCAGGTAGGTGAACTGGCAAAGCAGGTCATGATAAAAGAAAAGTACTATGCATTAACTGACGAGGTACCTGATGTTGATGAACGTTTAGGAAATGAGATGGCAGATGTTATTGCTCAGGTTATGAGACTGGCAGATTATTATAAAATTGATTTAGAGAAAGCTTTTGTAGAAGCCAGAGAAGATGAGAATCATTATTTAGTTTCCAGAGGAGTTTAATCAGGGAAGGATACATATGCTTACAACTATTTACTGTGTTATCGTATTAATCGTTGAATTAATTCTTTTACCCAAGAAAATTATTAAATATAAAAAGAGTAAAGCGGATTTAGACTCAATGGGGATATGGAGCGATATTATAATTATTATCTGTATGGTTCTTCTGTTGATTGATGCGATATTCTTTTAAGGAAAGTGATTTATGAAAAAACCGGACAAAACAAATGTTATGCGAATCTTGGACCAAAAGAAGATTCCCTATACAAGTCATTATTATGGAGATTCAGAAGCCATCAGCGGAGTAGAGGTGGCGGCAGTGTTAAATCAGAATCCGGACCATGTGTTTAAGACATTGGTTACCGTTGGAACTTCCAAGAGTAATTATGTTTTTGTGGTTCCCGTGGAGAAGGAGCTGGATTTGAAAAAGGCGGCTGCGGCTGTTTCGGAAAAAAGCATTGCCATGATAAAGTCAAAGGATTTGCTTCCTCTGACGGGATATATACACGGAGGCTGTTCACCCATTGGGATGAAAAAGCAGTTTAAGACGGTAATTGACAGCTCAGCTGCTGAATTTGAAACCATTATTTTCAGTGGTGGAAAAATCGGATATCAGGTAGAGCTTCCCTTAGAGGAGCTTCGAAAGGTAATTAGCTTTGAGCTTGCAGATATTCAAAATATGTTGTAGAATTTTATCAATTACAGTAAAGAGAGGATAAGGTATGGCGGCAAGAGGATTAGGTAAGGGTTTGGATTCCCTGATTCCCAATGCAGTAGGGGGAACAAAGGCTAAAAAGGTAGAAGTAGAGGCACCGGTTGTAGAGCAGAGTAAGGGACCGGAGACCATTGTGAAGATTACAAAGGTAGAGCCTAACAGGGAGCAGCCCCGTAAGTATTTTGACGAGGATGCTTTGCAGGAGCTGGCTGATTCCATAAAGCAGTTTGGTTTGCTGCAGCCCATATTGGTGCAGGACAGAAAAGATTATTATGAAATTATCGCCGGTGAGCGCAGATGGCGTGCAGCAAAGCTTGCCGGACTTAAGGAAGTGCCTGTTATTATCCGCAATTATACGGAGCAGGAGATTGTGGAGATTTCCCTGATTGAGAACATTCAGAGAGAGGACTTAAATCCCATCGAAGAAGCGCAGGCATATAAGCGTCTTTTAACTGAGTTTAATTTAAAGCAGGATGAGGTTGCGGAGAGAGTTTCCAAGAGCCGTACTGCAGTGACCAATTCCATCCGTCTGCTGAAGCTTTCCGAGGAAGTACAGCAGATGGTAATTGATGATATGATTAGCACCGGACATGCAAGAGCGCTTCTTGCCATTGAGAATCAGGAGGAGCAGTATACGCTTGCTCAGAAGATTTTTGATGAGAAGCTGAGTGTGCGTGATGTGGAGAAGCTGGTAAAGAATCTGCACAAGCCTGCTAAACCCAAGAAGCTGGACGACAAGACACTCCAGACTATTTATCTGGACCTTGAAGAGAAGTTAAAACAGAAGCTGGGTACCAAGGTTGCCATTACCTCCAAGGGTGGCGGTGCAGGTAAGATTGAGATAGAATTTTACAATCATGAGGATTTGGACAGATTGCTTGACATGATTGGAAAACAGGAGTAATTTAAGGAGAATTATGTTAACTACAAGTAATAGTAAGATATTAGAAAAAATAGGACTTGCCGGTTTTGATTTGGGATATGTGGTAATTGCGATGGCTGCAGTGATACTGATACTGCTGATTGTAATTTGCATACTGATATCCCACTCTAAGAAAATCAATAACGTGATGGGCAGGCTGGAAAAATTTGTGACAGGTAAGAACGGTAAGAGTCTTGAAAAAGAGATTATGTCTTTGTTTGAAGACAATAAGTTCTTAAAGACCAGTACGGAAAAGAATAAAAAGGATATCCGTACCCTGTATAAGAACATGGAATCAGCTTATCAAAAGATGGGCTTGGTAAAGTACGACGCTTTTCATCAGATGGGTGGACAGTTAAGCTTTTGTCTGGCACTTTTGGATGAAAACAATAACGGTTTTATTATTAATTCCGTGCACAGCACGGAGGGCTGCTATTCTTACACCAAAGAAATCCGTCTTGGGGAGAGCGAGATTTCTCTTGGAAAGGAAGAGGCAGAGGCATTGGCGATTGCCATTGGAGAATAACTAGTTTACGAGGGTAACAAGATGGTAAGAAAAGGCATAGAAGAATTACAGGGTAACGAAGTTTTGGCAAGACCCCTGATGACATGGGATTACCAAATTATTCTGCCTGAGGGGGCAGTTATCCGTAAGGAATATATCGAGCGTATTTTAGAGCTTGGTATTTTGGAAGTATACGTAAAGGAAGAGAAATCTAACGAGATTGCAATTTTAAAAACAGATATTAAGGAATCCGTTACCGAAAAGGTGAGGGTGATTCTGGAAAGACATACCTACCGTAAAAACAATGAAGAGCTGGAAGCATTGTGTGAAACGGCAGATGATATTATTTCCAATATTCTGGAGGAAGACAGAGTAATTGAAAAGGTTTTTGATATCAAAGAGCGAAACACGGATATTTATGAGCATTCCATCAACATATGTTCCCTGTCTATTCTGACAGCTTTGAAAATGAAGCTGGATGACAGAGTAATTCATGATATTGGTGTGGGATGTCTGTTACATGATATCGGACTGCGTTATACGGCAGAGGATTTTACAAATCTTGACTCTGAGCAGTTAAATCCTCAAGAGTTGGTGGAATACAAAAAGCACCCTGTTTACGGATATTCTTCTTTGATGAATCAGGACTGGATATCCAACCTGAGCAAGAATATTATTCTGTATCATCATGAAAGAATGGACGGTTCCGGCTTCCCTCTGCGCACCAGAGAGATTACAAGGGAGTGCAGAATTGTCAATGTCTGTGATGCATTCGATGAGATGATTTGCGGTATAGCATGCAGGCAGGTGAAGGTTTATGAAGCCATTGAGTATCTGAAGAATTTAAAAGGAATTCAGTTTGACCCGGAAATCGTCGATGTATTTTTAGGATTTACGGCAGTATATCCCGCAGGTACCATGGTATTGACAAACGAAGGAGAAGTGGGAGTCGTTGTTGCTCAGAACAAGGATTTCCAGGACAGACCCATTATCCGCATTGTTAAGGATAAAAACGGTAATGATGTATCAGAGGAAATACTGAAGGATTTGGTTCAGATTCACCATATCTTTATTGATAAAGTATTAGAATAATATGTATGACACAATATATGTGGCAGAATGGAGGAAGTCATGCTTGACATTAAATTTTTAAGAGAGAATCCGGAAATCGTAAAGGAGAATATCCGCAAGAAATTTCAGGATGCAAAGCTGCCTTTGGTAGACGAGGTAATTGCCCTTGATGTGGAGAGCAGAAAGGCAAAGCAGGAGGCAGATGACCTGCGTGCAGCACGCAACCGTATTTCCAAGGAAATCGGTGGTCTGATGGCACAGGGCAAGAAGGAAGAGGCTGAGGCAAAGAAGGCAGAAGTGGCAGCAGGTGCAAAGCGTCTGGCAGAGCTTGAGGTGATGGAGACAGAGCTTCAGGAAAAGATTACCAAGATTATGATGGTAATCCCCAATATTATCGATGATTCCGTACCGGTTGGTAAGGACGATAGTGAGAACGTAGAAATTCAGAAGTATGGTGAGCCGGTAGTGCCTGATTTTGAGGTTCCCTACCATGCTGATATTTTGGACAGCATCAGCGGTCTTGACAAGGAGGCAGCAGGACGTACCAGCGGTAACGGTTTCTATTACCTGATGGGTGATGCTGCAAGAATCCATTCCGCAATGATCAGTTATGCGAGAGATTTCATGATTGATAAGGGCTTTACTTATTGTATCCCTCCCTTCATGATTCGCAGCAATGTGGTAACCGGCGTTATGAGCTTTGCAGAAATGGAAGCTATGATGTATAAAATTGAGGGCGAAGACTTATACTTAATCGGTACCTCCGAGCATTCCATGATTGGTAAGTTCCAGGGACAGATTGTAAATGAGGTAAGCCTGCCTGTGGCAATGACCTCCTATTCCCCCTGCTTCCGTAAGGAGGTTGGTTCTCACGGAATCGAGGAGAGAGGTGTATACCGTGTACACCAGTTTGAAAAGCAGGAGATGGTTGTATTATGTAAACCCGAGGACTCCATGGAGTGGTATGATAAGATGTGGAGCTATTCCGTAGAATTCTTCAGAAGTCTGGATATTCCCGTGCGCACCTTGGAATGCTGTAGTGGAGACCTGGCAGACCTTAAGGTGAAGTCCTGTGACGTGGAGGCATGGAGCCCCAGACAGAAGAAGTACTTTGAGGTAGGTTCCTGTTCTACTCTCGGCGATGCGCAGGCAAGACGTCTGGGCATCCGTACCAAGGGTGAAAACGGTACTTACTATGTGCATACCTTAAATAATACCGTTCTTGCAACCCCCAGAGGACTGATTGCGTTCCTTGAGAACAATATCAATGAGGACGGCAGTATCAATATTCCTGTGGCACTTCGTCCTTACATGGGCGGCAAGGAGAAGATTGTGCCCGTGAAGTAAAATACGTAAAATACGCGGTAAAAAAGATATGTGAATTAAGTGGTTGGCGCAGAGTCTTGTGGGCTCTGCGTCACTTGAGAAAAGAGGTGAAATTTTTGCATAAATACATGCGTGCCGTAGGCTTTAGTACTTATACAGACCGGAAAAAATTAAAACAGCTGCTGACGGATTCCATTATGAATGCGGATAAGCGCGGTTACACCTTGAATCAGGAGGGCGTCATGCTTGGTGAATTTAGCAAAAGTTTCGCTGAAGGCATGGGTGTAACCATATGCGGTGAGTTTGATGACGACGATAAGTTTGTCTTTGAATACTACTATCCTTATTTGGAAGGACATGGTGTCACATCTGCTGAGGATGTCTCTGTGGAGCGTCATGCGGCAAAGGAATCCTATGCAGGTATCTGTGATGATATGAATGTTGGCATTTCCCTGATTTTTTATCTGCGCAACATGATTACCTATGTAAAGGCACAGACCACCGGAAAGCTTCCGGTTCGCGGGACTACCCTGACATTATCTGCACTTTCCACAAGTGGGAGTATCATGATGCCGATATTAAAGGATGAGAAACAAAAGGACCGTGTAAAGCGTCGCACCAACGCCCGCAATAAGCTGATAGATGCAGCAAGAAAGGGCAATGAAGAGGCAATTGAGACACTGACCTTAGAGGATATGGATACCTATTCCATTCTTTCCTCCCGCATTCAAAAGGAGGATGTGTTCAGTATTGTGGACACATACTTTATGCCCTTCGGTGTGGAATGCGACCAATATTCGGTGCTTGGCGAAATTGTAGCGATGAAGCTTACCACCAACAAGCTTACCGGAGAACAAATTTATATTTTAACAATTTGCTGTAATGAATTGACATTTGATGTTTGTATCAATATAATAGATTTGTTTGGGGAACCTCAGGTAGGCAGACGATTCAAGGGAATTATCTGGCTCCAGGGATTTATCAATTTCCCCGAAGAAATATAGTCATCCGTCTCTGTAGCTCAGTAGGATAGAGCGTTCGCCTCCTAAGCGAAAGGCCGCTGGTTCGACTCCAGTCAGGGACGTTTCAAAAAACATTTGACAAATTTTGTAAAAAGTGATACGTTATAAAAAATAAAATTCCCATGAGGGAGTAGCGAGCGTATAACGTAGCAAGTCAACATACTGACCTTTTGGTCTGGCTTGTTTTAAATTGCGAGACTCATGTATAGCTGAAACTATGCATGAAGTCTGTATATTATGAAATATATACCCAAGTATAGTTTTAGTACTATACTTGGGTTTTTTATATTTCAAAAGTCAGGAGGAAGGAAAGATGTTTATTACTTTGAGAAACGCAACAAAAAAATATGGGGAAGGAGAATCTCTTGTTTATGCGCTGGATCACGCAAATGTGGAAATTGAAAAGGGCGAGATTTGTGTGATATTGGGACCTTCCGGTTCCGGTAAGTCCACCCTGCTTAACATGCTGGGCGGATTGGATCATTTGGATGAGGGTGAAATTATTGTGGGCGACAGGAATCTTACCGGTTACAAAAACAATATGCTCACGGATTACCGCAAGGAGGATGTTGGATTTGTATTTCAGTTTTATAATCTGATTCCGGATTTGACTGTGGCTGAAAATATAGAGGTGGTATCGGATATATCCGAGAATCCCTTGGATATCGATGAAGTACTTGAAGCTATGGGAATGCAGAAATACCGCTATCGTTTTCCCAGGGAGCTTTCCGGAGGTCAGCAGCAGAGAGTTGCGATTGCCAGAGCAATCATTAAAAACCCCAAGCTTCTTCTGTGTGATGAATTGACGGGTGCGCTGGATACGAAATCATCAAAAACCGTGTTGGAATTCATAGAGAAAATTAATAAGTTATATAAAACTACCACAGTTATTATTACCCACAATGAAGCGATTGCCCAAATGGCAGACAGAGTAATTTACATTAAAGATGGAAAAGCACACAAAAATATTATGAATACCGAAAAGAAATCTGCTTCGGAGCTGGTATTGTAAGGAGGGTTGACCATGAAGTTAAACAAAAGATATTTCCGAAGCATAAAGAGCAATCGGTCATTCTATGTATCCGCTACCATATTAACTGTAATGACTTTACTTTTGTTTTTTATAATGAATATTGCCGGTGATGCCATCTGGAAATTCGGCGATGACTTTTTTGCTTCACAAAACAGAGAGGATGCCAACTTTACTACATACTTACCGATTTCAGAAGAGGAAATAGAGGAACTGGAAGAAAAATATTCGGTAAATTTGGAGCCTCAGTATTACAGCAATATAGAGACTGATGGCACAACAGCGAGAGTATTTAAGAAGACAAAGGAAATCAATTTATACAGTGTAACGGAAGGAAAAGATGTAGTAAAAAATGATGAGGTCATTATTTCCGAAGGCTATGCAGTGTATAACAAGGTATTATTGGGAGATAAAGTAACAATAGGCGATAAGGCATATACAGTGGTTGGCTATTTCCAGAGACCGGATTATCTGTACATGCTGCAGAATGAAGATGATGCCTATAAGAATGTCACGACCTTCTTTCTTGCCTATGTAACAGATGAGGAGTACGAAACTATCGGTGGGGAAAATTGCCTGTACCAGGTTTGCTATGAGGAGGACAACCAGACTGCATTCCGCAAGGAGATAAATGAGAAGTATTATATGCGGACATACATATCGGCAAAAGAAAACATGCGAATTGACATGGTTAAGATGCAGGCTGAAATGTTTATCGTGATGTCCTATATTATTCTGGTAATTATGCCCTTGGTTGTCGTGGTTCTGGTGAGCATTGTTATCAACCGGAAGGTAAAATCCGAGCAAAAATTAATCGGTACATTAACGGCTCTCGGCTATAAGAAGAGTAAACTCATGCTACATTATGCGGGCTTTGCCATGATTCCCGGATTGCTCGGAGGCGTTCTTTCAGTGCTCCTTACCATGCTATTTGCGCAACCATTCGGAGAAGTGTGTCTGATGGACTATGAGCCTATGCGGATAGAATGTCACTTAAAGCCGATGGTAGCCATTTTAGGAATCATTGTTCCTACGGTAATGTATATATTAGCGGCAATGCGCTCGGTTAATAAGCTATTGAAGAAGGATACCGTACTACTGCTAAACGGAAATGCCGGACAGGGTGAAAAAGATTTCAAGAATATGTTAGTAAAAAGTAAGATTTCTTTCCGCATGAAATATGCATTGCGTTCCCTTGTAGGGAATCCGTCCAGAACCTTTGTGGTATTTCTTGGAATTTTCTTGGGAAGCTATATCGCGCTTTTGGGATATAGTTTTTTAGACACCATGGAAAATACAAAGCAAAGTATGGTTGATAAAATGGGCAGCTTTGAGTACCAATATGTTTTGAATGAACTTGTTGAGGGTAATGAGTATGGTGGGGAGCCGATTATCATGTCCACGATGGAAAATGAAGCAGGCGAGCAATTCAACATCATAGGGACAACGGATTCCAATCCGTATTTGAGCTTGAAGGATACGGATGGAAAGGATATTCGTCTTGCAAACGGATATTACGCTACCAGCATAATGGCAAGGCTAAATAATATTCATGCAGGAGACAGGGTTACAATTTATAACCCGCTAACCTTGGAAGAAATTGAGATTACAGTTGCCGGAATCATTGACAATGATATGCAAAATGCAGTATTCAGCAATCGGGCAGACGTTGCCAAAATCGTGGGTATTGAGGAAAATGTCAGCAATGTGATTATGAGTGATGTATCACTTAATATACCGGATTCCAAAACCATTAAAACCATCAAAAAGTCAGATGCCAAGGAACAATTTCAAAACATGTCAAACCTGATGAATGTGATGATATATTTTTTGATTGGAATCGGAGCAATCATCTGTGTGGCATCCATATACGTGGCAGTTAATATGCTGGTGTCGGAGAATCGGTCAAATATCTCCATGCTGAAGGTGTTGGGTTATAAAGACAAGCAGATAAACCGTATCGTGCTTAATGTAAATCATATTTTGTTACCGATAGGATTTCTTTGCAGTGTTCCGCTTGTATTTGCCTCAACCAATTGGTTTATGGCATTTCTGGCAGAGTTTATCGGTGCTTTACCGAAGGCATATATTGCACCGTGGAGCTTTATCTATACTGCCGTGCTGTCATGCGTAAGTTACTTTGGCTCACTGTTTTTGTTAAGACGCAAGGTGTCTAAGGTGGATATGGTAGAGAGCTTAAAGGGAAATAGAGAGTAGCAATCAATTGTTGTGGGATGATACTTCGTGTGCTATAATTTAGGAAGTGTGCTTCCTTGTGGAAGAGATTTTACGGTGCAGAAGGAGTAAAAGATGAAAAAGTATTTAGTTATTTTAATGATAACATTTTTAGTGGGATGCACTGCATGTGGTGACAAAACGCAGCAGGAGGAAGAGGTGCAGGGCATAGAATCAGTGGAGTCTGAAGAATCATCCGGACAGCAGGCGGCAGATGCTGCTGAGGATGCTGAGGGCGAAGCGCAAAGCACAGATACAGAGGATAAGGCCGCAGCAGAGTCGGACACACAGGAGACAGAAGCCGAATCCGGTGAGTGGACCTTCTTTGACAAGGTACCGGTTGCAGATACAATGATTACATACAAGGGCTGCGGAAAGATTGTGGAGATTACTTATCCTTCCAAGGATTACTACGGTGACGGTTCTGAGCTGATGAAGCCTGCCAATGTTTATCTTCCCTACGGATATGATGAGACGAAGCAATACGATGTGATTTATCTCATGCATGGTATCGGCGGAAATGAGAGAGAGTGGGGTATGTGGAACGGTGGTGACGGAAAGGTAAAGACCATGCTGGACCATCTGATTGCTGACGGCAGAATAGAGCCTGTGATTGTGGTGGCACCCAACGGACGTTCCGGAGCAGACTTTGCAAATACCAATGCAGACTACAATGCTTTTTACGAATTTGGAAAAGAGCTGCGCAATGATTTGATTCCCTACATCGATGCCAATTATGCTACCTATGCGGAGTATGATGAAAACGGTTATGACCTGACTGCAGCCCGCGACCATCGCGCCATGGCAGGTCTTTCCATGGGTGGCATGCAGACCACCAATATCGGTATGTGCGAATGCCTGGATATCATCAGTTATTTCGGAGCCTTTTCTGCAGCGCCCACAACCTACCCTGCAGCACAGATTGCAGAGAAGCTGGAGAGTTTCCCGGAATATGATATCAACTATTACTACGGACTTTGCGGTACGGAGGATACTACTGCACTGAGCAGTGCAAGGGCAGCAGTTACCGGACTTACCGATAAGACCGATAAACTGACTGATGGCGAGAATTTTTATTGGCAGACCCGTTCCGGAGGGCACGATTTCAATATCTGGTATCTGGGTTTTTATAACTTCGCACAAATAGCGTTCAAGTAAAAAGATTAAAATATATCATTTTTATGATATAATAAGTCAAACGTGAAAAATGTGGTAAAAACGGCTTAAAACCAAGGTTTTAGCCGTTTTTCTGATTTATGGCAAAATGTGCAAATTAAGATAAATCAAATAAAATATTAAAATTAGTACTTGATTATTATGAAAATAAGTGTTAATATAGAGCAATCAAATGTAATAAAAGGCATTACAAGTAATACAAAGCAATTACATATAAGAAGAGAGGATTTAGCTATGGCAAAGGTAAGTGTAAGTGAAAAGTATCAGAAAACCTATCACATGCCTCCTGAGGTCACCTATGATTGGGTGAAGAAGGAGAGCATCGACAAGGCCCCCATCTGGTGTAGTGTGGATTTGCGAGACGGTAATCAGGCATTGATTGACCCCATGAGCTTAGAGGATAAATTAGAGTTTTTCAAGATGCTGGTAGAGATTGGCTTCAAGGAGATTGAAGTAGGTTTCCCTGCATCCTCCGATACAGAGTACAATTTCCTGCGCGCATTGATTGAGCGCAACATGATTCCCGAGGATGTAACCATTCAGGTACTGACTCAGGCGAGAGAGCATATCATCCGCAAGACCTTTGAGGCAATCAAGGGAGCGCCCCACGCAGTGGTACATCTCTACAACTCTACCTCTGTGGAGCAGAGAGAGCAGGTATTCAAGAAGGACAAAGAATCCATTAAGCAGCTTGCAGTAGATGGTGCAAAGATGCTGAAGGATTTTGCAGCAAAGACGGAGGGTAACTTTACCTTTGAGTACAGTCCCGAGAGCTTTTCCCAGACAGAGGTGGATTATGCATTGGAGGTTTGTAATGCAGTACTGAATGTATGGCAGCCTGATGCAGAGCACAAGGCGATTATCAATCTGCCTACCACGGTGCAGGTAGCTATGCCCCATGTATTTGCGGGACAGGTGGAATATATGCACAAGCATCTGAATTTCCGTGAGAATGTAGTGCTCAGCGTACATCCTCACAACGACAGAGGCTGTGGTATCTCCGATGCGGAGTTTGGTATTTTGGCAGGTGCAGACCGTGTGGAAGGTACCTTGTTTGGCAACGGTGAGAGAACCGGTAATGTGGATATTGTTACCCTTGCCATGAACATGGTTTGCCACGGTGTGGAGAGCGGTCTTGATTTCTCCAATATTTTAAAAGTAAAAGAAGCATATGAGCGTTTCACCAATATGAAGGTGCACGAGAGAACTCCTTATGCGGGAGAACTTGTATTTACTGCATTCTCCGGTTCCCACCAGGATGCTATCAGCAAGGGTATGAGCTGGATGAAGGAAGGTAAGACCGGCAAGCGTTGGGATATCCCTTATTTGCCCATCGACCCTGCTGATGTGGGAAGAGAGTACGAGTCCGACGTTATCCGTATCAACAGTGTTTCCGGTAAGGGCGGCGTAGCCTTTGTATTGAAGCAGCAGTTTGGTTTCTCCCTGCCTGCTGCCATGAAGGAAGAGGTTGGCTACCTTGTAAAGGGTGTTTCCGATAAGAGACATCAGGAGCTTCAGCCCAAGGAGATTTACTCCATTTTTGAAGAAAATTATGTGAAACCCAGAGATATCTTTGATATTCCGGAGTGCCACTTTAAGCAGGAGAACGGTATTCAGGCTGAGGTTACCATCGTTCAGGGCAGCGAGAGCAAGGTAATCCGCACAGCCGGCAACGGACGTCTTGACGCTGTCAGCAACACCATTAAGAATTACTTCGGCATCAGCTATGAGCTTTCCGTATACGAGGAGCATGCGATTTCCAAGGGTTCCTCCTCCAAGGCGGCTTCCTATGTGGGAATTGTACATGACGGCAAGTTCTATTGGGGTGTAGGTATTGACGAGGATATTATCAAGAGTTCCATTTATGCCCTTGTATCTGCAGCCAACAAGCTTGCGAAGGAGCAGCACATTGTATCCGGCAGGGATGAGAGAATCGTGGAGATTATCAATTTCATCCAGAAGAACTATATTGATGTAACATTGGACAGTCTTTCCGAGTATTGTCATCTTTCAAAGCCCTACCTCTCCAAGTATATCAAGGAGAACGCAGGCATTACCTTCCAGGAGGTTGTAAGGGAAGAACGAATGAAGCGTGCGAAGATTATGCTTCGGGAGACCAACCAGACAGTGGAGTCCATTGCTACGACTGTAGGTTATGAGAATGTGGAGCATTTTAACCGCCTCTTTAAGAAAGCCTATGGAATGACCCCCGTACAGTATAAAAAGCAAAAATAAAAATGAAAAATATGTGAAATGTATTCCATTTTATTTCGTTATACGTTAAAATATAACGGTGTGTGCAGGACACACGGATACAGGAGTACTTATAGGAAGGAGACATTTATATGTCTAAGAAGGAAACAGAAAATAGAAATACAGAAAAGGTTATGACCAAATATGACCTGAAGATGCAGAGACGTGCTGAGGCAAAGGCAAAAGAGAAAAAAGAAAAGCTTATCAGTACCATCGTAAGCGTTGCCATTGTTGTAGCGCTGGCTGCTTTGGTAATTTCCATACCTGTCAGCAAGCATATGACCTTGAACGGTACGTATATTACCGTAGCTGATCAGAAGATTAACAAGGTGGAGTATGATTTCCACTACTATCAGGTAAAAGCAAATTATTTAGCACAGTACGGAAGTATGTTATCCGCTTATATGGGTCTTGACATTGAGAGTAATTTTGACAATGAGATGTATTCTGAGACAATGACCTGGGGTGACTATTTCGATGAAATGACTGTTGCAAGCATCAAGCGTACCAAGGCACTGGCGATTGAAGCAGAAAAGGCAGGCTTTACCTATGACACCACTCAGGAGTATGCAGACATGATGAAGGATGTCGAGGAAGCAGCCAAAGCAGAAAATCTTTCGGTAAACGGTTATCTGCAGGAGTGCTACGGTCCTCTTGCGACTGTTAAGAGAGTGGAAAATCTGATTAAGTCCAACATGGTGACTACAGCTTATTACAATCAGGTAATGGAGAGCAAGGCACCTACCGCTGAGGATTTGGAAGCGTACTATGCAGAAAACAAAGATTCTTATGATGTAGTGGATTACCGCATTACCACTATTGAGGCAGAGCTTCCCACAGAGCCTACCGAGCTGGCTGACCCTGTTGAAGAGACCGCAGAAGACGCAGAGGAGACCGAAGAAACTGCATATCAGCCTTCCGAGGCAGAGATTGCAAAGGCTATGGCAGATGCAAAGGTGCTTGCTGATGCCGCTGTAGCAAAAGTTAAGACAGAGGGAACTTCATCAGAGTGTGTTAAGAAAGCAACCATGACCACCATGATTGGTGACTGGCTGTTTGATGCTTCCAGAAAGGCAGGAGATACCACCGTTTTGGAGGACACCAACGCTAAGAAATATTATGTACTTGCATTCGAGAAGAGATACCGTGATGAGACTCCTTCCGCTGACGTGAGAGTGGTTATGCTGGAGGATGAGGATCCTCAGCCCATCTATGATGAGTGGAAGAACGGAGCTGCTACTGAGGAAAGCTTTGCAGAGCTGTGTGATAAGTACAGTGCAGATACCACTGCTGACGGCGGCTTCTACGAGCAGATTACTAAGACCGGTATGCAGGATGTTCTTTCTGACTGGCTCTTTGATGAGAAGCGTACGAAGGGTGATACAGAAATTATCAAGCTTACCGATGCTTACACCTACATCGTATACTATGTAGGACCCAACAAGCCCGAGTGGGAAATCAACATTAACAATATCCTGACAGGTGAGGCAATGGAGGAATATCTTGAGGAGATTTCCAAGGATTACACCGTGGAAGACCCCAAGGGAAACTTAGATTATATAGAGATTCGTGAAAAGGAAGCAGCTGACGCAGCGGCGGCAGAGTCTGCATCTACAGAAGAATAAAGTGATTATGCAAGGTCCGACACCCCGTGATGGGTTTCGGACCTTTATTTGTGAGAATGATTGGTGGGAGCAAGGGGAAGGATGGTTATCTGCCACAAGCAGCGCATTCTGAGCACGCCGGTCCTTAGCGAGGTAATTGCGTCGTAAGATGCAATTAAGCGAGCTTAGTACCGCTGCGATGCGAAGCATAGCGGAAGCGTGCCTGCGGTGGCAGATATCCGTCCTCGCCCCTTGCTTACTGTTCATTCATTTTCTCTAAATAATTATGAAATCCATCACCGCATCACATCCCTTTGCGAAATGAAAGAAAATATGTTATGCTTAGAATACAAATCGACATAGGTCATAGCGACAAAGAAAGGTAAAATCATGAGCAAAAAAGTTTTGGTACTGGATATAGACGGAACGCTTACAAATTCAAAAAAGGAAATCACGGCTGCCACCAAGGAAGCCATTCAGGATATTATGCGAAAGGGGCATAAGGTAATCTTGGCCTCCGGCCGCCCCACACCGGGTATGCGTCGGTATGAGAAGGAGCTTGAGCTGGAGAAGTACGGCGGATATCTGTTGTCCTACAACGGAGCAAAGGTGATTGACTGCCGCAGCGGTGAGATTGTGTATCAGCGCCTGCTGCCGCTGACCATGATTCCCCGATTGTTTGCGTTTGCAAGAGACAACGGCTGCGGTTTGATTACCTATCTGGGCGAGACGGTTATCTCTGCGTTTACTCCGGATGAGTATGTGGCACTGGAGGCGCGCATCAACGGACTGCCCATTCAGACCGTTGACAATTTCAAGGAGTTTGTGGATTTCGACATTAATAAATGTCTGATGACGGCACCGCCCGAGGATGCACTTGATTATGAGCTGCATTTGCGGGAAAGATATAAAGAGATATCCAGCATTTACCGCTCAGAGCCTTTCTTTATCGAGATTATGCCCAAGGATGTGGACAAGGCGACCGCTCTTGACCATATGCTTGAGATTATCGGTATGAAGCAGGAGGACACCGTCTGCTGTGGCGACGGATTCAACGATATTTCCATGATAAAGTATGCAGGCGTGGGTGTGGCAATGGGCAATGCCCAGCAGCCGGTAAAGGATATTGCAGATTATATTACCTCAACCAACGATGAGGACGGATTGGTGGAGGTTATCAAACGTTTTATTTTGTGTGAAGAATAAGGTAGTGACAATATGAAGATTAGGTTGCCCCAGAAGGCAAAGTTTATCATTGATACAATTACAGACGCGGGCTTTGAGGCCTACGCGGTGGGCGGCTGTGTCCGGGACTCCATATTGGGAAGAGACCCGCAGGACTGGGACATCACCACCTCCGCTACCCCCGAGCAGGTAAAGCAGCTTTTTCCCCGCACCATTGACACAGGTATCCAGCACGGTACCGTTACGGTAATGCAGGGAAAGGAGGGCTTTGAGGTTACAACCTACCGCATTGACGGCAAGTATGAGGACAGCCGTCATCCCAAGGAAGTGATTTTTACCCCCAGTCTGACGGAGGATTTGCGCCGCAGGGATTTTACTATCAATGCCATGGCGTACAATGACAAAGACGGACTGATTGATATTTTTGGCGGCATGCAGGACATTGAGAATAAAATTATCCGCTGCGTTGGTGATGCAATGGCGCGGTTTTCAGAGGATGCGCTGCGCATCATGCGTGCCATCCGCTTTTCCGCACAGCTTGGCTACACCATTGAGGAGAGTACCGGGGAAGCGATTTCCAAGCTGGCTCCCAATCTGCGCAACATCAGCGCGGAGAGGATTCAGGTGGAGCTCACAAAGCTCATGGTTTCCCCCCACCCGGATTATCTGCGGGTTGCGTATGAAACCGGTGTGACGAAAATCGTTTTGCCGGAATTTGACAGAGCCATGGAAACACCTCAGAATCATCCTCATCATAAATACTCTGTAGGAGAGCATATCTTACACTCTCTGACCGAGGTTTCACCGGACAAAAATCTGCGCCTTGCCATGCTGTTTCATGATATCGGCAAGCCGGACACCATTACGACGGATGAGAAGGGTATCAACCATTTTCACTATCACGCCAAGGTTAGTGCAGAGCTTGCGAGGACCATACTTAGGAGACTTCGCTTTGACAATGACACCATACATACGGTGACAAAGCTGGTATGTTATCATGATTATGGGAATGGTGTAAAAGCAGATATGCGCATGGTGCGCAGGGCAATCAACAAGGTTGGCGAGGATATTTTCCCTCTGCTGTACCCGGTGAAGAAAGCGGATATTCTGGCGCAGAGTGAATACAAGCGGGAGGAAAAGCTTTCCAATCTGGAGAACTGGCAGCAGCTGTATGAAAGGATTTTGGAGGAGAAGCAGTGTGTTTCCCTAAAAACCCTGGCCGTAACCGGCAGTGATTTGATTGCCATGGGGATGAAGCCGGGCAAAGAAATTGGTGAAATCCTGCAACAGCTGTTGGAGACTGTACTGGAAAATCCCGAAGAAAACACGAAAGAACATCTTCTTGCAAAAGCAAGGACTCTTACTAACATACTTTTGTAAATTCCCTCATAAGATAGGTTGTGAACCGAAGGAAAAGCATAAGTGTGTTAGGAGGGTATATAGTGAATGACAGGGCAGCGGGCTTATTGGAGCAATATGAAATAGAGGTGCTTCGCACACGCAAGGGCAGAGGTGCCATCCTGTGCGATACAGACAAAGGATGCCTTATTTTCAAGGAATACGCCGGCAACGAGGCGAGACTTGCCATGCAGAATAAGCTGCTTACCCATATAGGGCAGCAGGAGAAGATACATACGGAGAGTATCATACCCACAAAGGAGGGAGAGCTTTTCGTAAAGGACCAGGACGATATAAAGTACATTCTGAAGACCTATCCCGAGGGCAGGGAGTGCAATATTTACGACAACGGAGAATGCAGGGAGGCAGTGCGTCATCTGGCACATCTTCACGACTGTATGGAGCTGCCTGCTGATGAATGCACACAGCTTGTTTTTTCTCCTGCCAGGGAATACGAAAAGCGCAACAGAGAGCTGAGAAGGGTCCGCAAGTTCCTACAGCAGAAAAGCCAGAAGACGGATTTTGAGATATATCTGAAAAACAGATTTGATTTCTTTTTGGAGCAGGCGCTGATGATAACGGAGGAATGGGAGGGTTATCAGAAGCTTCTGGATTCCGAGAGAGAAAGAGAGATCACGGTTTCCTTCAGCCACGGGGATTACCAGTATCACAACATTGTTTACAGCGATAAAAAGTGGCACATCATCAATTTTGAAAAATGCATGGCGGACAGTCCCGTCAGAGACCTGCATCTGCTTTTCCGCAAGCTTTTGGAAAAGAGCAATTGGTCCGTGAGTCTGGGCGAGGAGCTGTTAAAGACCTACGAGAAGGAGCGCCCCATCTCCGCCATTCACTATATAGACCTGTATTACCGGCTGGCATATCCGGAGAAGTTCTGGAAGATTGTAAATTTCTACTATAATTCCGGCAAGGCATGGATACCGGAGCGCAACCGTGAGAAGCTTTTGAAGCTTGTAGCACAGGAGGAGGAAAAACAGCACTTTCTGGAGGAAGTGTTTTGCAGTGTAAGACGCAGATAAAGAAACGAGGAATACCATGACATATGTTGTATCAGAGAAAAACAAAAGAAAACGGGGGCTGTGTGCAGCAATATTCTTATCCGCAATCATGCTTCTTTGCGCCTGTGGGCCTAAGGGTGACGATACCCCGGATGAAACGCAGAGTATAGAGAGCAGTCAGGCAGAAACGGAGCGTGTGGATACCGGATTTATCCTGACGGGACCGGACAGCTTTGATTCCGCGGATACCGCCCTTTTGGTGAATAAGGATAAGGAGGAAAATACGGTTACCTTCTTAAACCTTGAGCTGGGAAGGCGGTACACCCTGTCCTACGACGGTACCACAAGGCTTTACGACAAATACGGTGAGAGTGTTTCCATGGACCAGCTGCCCAAGGGCAGCATCGTGGATGTTACCTTTCTAAAGTCCAAAAAGCACCTGACCACCATGCAGCTTTCCGACAAAGCGTGGAAATACGAAAATGTGGAGCGCTACGAAATCAATACCGTGCGGGGTGAAGTGAGCATCGGCAGTGAGGTTTATAAGCTAAGCCCCAATACCCAATACCTGTCCGGAGGCAGGGATATTGAACTGATGGATTTGAACCCCACGGACATTGTAAGCTTTCAGGGTCTGGACAGCACCGTGCTCAGTGTTACGGTGGAGAAGGGCCACGGTTATCTGCGCCTGGTAAACGACACCAATTTCGTGGGTGGCTGGATAGAAATAGGCCAGTCTCAGATACAGCGCATTACGGAAGATATGCTGCTTGTGGTGGCAGAGGGCAGCTATCAGGTAAATATCAGCCACAACGGTGGCGGCGGCATCAAAAACGTAATCATCAACCGCAACGAGGAGACCACGCTGGACATCGGTGACTTGGTGATTCCCGAGCCGGAGAAGGGCATGGTAATCTTTACGTTAAGCCCCTCTTCTGCGGAGGTTTATATCGACGGTGTAAAGACAAGCATTGCCGAACCGGTTACCTTAGAGTATGGTATCCATCAGCTGATTGCCAAGGCAGACGGCTACAAATCCGTCACCCAGTACATCCGTGTAAATCAGGAATCCGTGGGTGTGAATGTGGTGCTGGACCCCATCAGGGATGAGGAAGAGGAGGAGAGCAGCGAAAGCTCCACCGAACCGGAAACCACCACGGATTACTACAAGGTATACATTGACGCACCGGAGCAGGCGGAGGTGTACCTGGATGGCAACTACGTTGGGATTTCCCCCTGCAGCTTCAAGAAAGCGGCGGGCTCCCATGTCATCACCCTGCGTAAAAACGGCTATCAGACCAGAAGCTACACCGTTCAGATAGATGATGAGGAAAAGGATATTTCCTACTCTTTTGTGGATTTGGTGCCGGGCAGTGATGTGCCGGAATCCGTTTTTGATACGAATCCCTAGGAAGAAAGACAAAATTCAGTAAATATGGGCAAAAAACCTTGACAAATTGTCTAAAAACGGATATATATAGAATAGACGTTTCGATAAGGAACATCTGGAAAAATACAAACTAGAAAACTCACTATAGGAGGGTATCATATGAACAAGACAGAATTAGTAGCAGCTATGGCTGAGCAGGCTGGTCTTTCCAAGAAGGACGCAGAGAAGGCATTAAAGGCTTTCACCGATGTAGTTGCAGACGAGTTAAAGAAGGACGGAAAGGTTCAGTTGGTTGGCTTCGGTACATTCGAAGTTTCCACCAGAGCTGCAAGAGAGGGTATCAACCCTGCAACTCAGAAGCCTATCAAGATTGCTGCTTCTAAGGCACCTAAGTTCAAGGCTGGTAAGGCATTAAAGGATATGCTCAACGCATAATCATACCAATCAATAAGCAAGAGTGATTTCAGAGAACCTTTCGGGGTTCTCTGTTTTTCGATATAAAGAATTAAGCAAAAGCGGACGACGTCAGACATCCGCTTTTACATGGGGGAATGAGATGAGGATTGGAATTTGTGATGACAGTCCGGAAATGAGACAAGAGATAAAGAATATGTGCGAGGCTTACTGTGAAGAAAATGGTATGGAACATGAAATTGTCTTGTTTGAATCCGGCGAAGAAGTACTGGAATATATAGAGAAGAAAACACCGATTATTGATGCATTGTTTTTGGATATTGAAATGCCGGGAATCAATGGAATTCAATTAATGGATGTTTTGCTTGATTGTGATAAAGTATGGCGGATTATATATGTGTCCGGATATGTGAATAGAATGCCGGATGCCTATAGCATTAAAACAATTGGATTCATTCCCAAACCGTTCAGTTATGATATAATAACAAATAAGCTTAATACCGTCGTTAATGAAAAGAAAAAAAACACAATAATTTCCATCAGAGATATCCATTCCAAGCCATTAAATATTAATATCGAAGACATTGTATTGATAAAGGCGGATGGAAGTTACACATACATATATACTAAGCAAATGCTGTCACAGGGAAAAAGTGCGTTTATTTCCAGCAAAACATTAGGTGATATGGAGAAAGAAACACGTGGTTCCCGTTTAACCCGAGTACATAAGTCTTTTATGATTAACCCGGACTATTTAAAGACCTTTGCAAAAATGGTGGAATTAACATGTTATTCCGAGCCGATACCGATTGGACGGTCCTATAGGGAAATTGCAAAGCGCAAAATATTGGAATATGGTAAAAGCACAATACAAGGCAGGTTATAATGGAAGAACTTATTTATATTATTCTGTATGTTATTACAGAGTTTAGCAATTACATACTGGGATATACCGTGATATTTCGGAAGAAAACCTCTGCTAACAGATGGAGCTTGCTACTTGCTGTTTTCGGTTTATTGCTTTTGCATAGTTTTTTATGGAAGCAATATGGTTTATATGATGCTGCCGGACCTACTATAATTACAATGGCAGTCATACCACTTTTATTGATAAAACCGTTTGAGTGGACCAATTTATTACTGTATCCTATTGTGGTTACAGGAACCTCAACCTTTTCCGTAGCATCAACCTTTTTATTTGCTACGATTACAAAACAGCCAAACTATATGATAAAACAGGAGCTCCCGGTACTAATTGTAAGCCAAGGGATTCCAATCGTATTAATGCTGTTGATATATTTATACAGAAAGCTGAGCAAGGTACAAATGGAAAAGCTACAGCTGAATTGGAAGCAGTATGTAATATTTTATTTTTCCTGTATCAGCCTTATGTTCATTATGGGTTCCATCCAGACGCTGTCGGAATTGGAGGCGTCCCAAATGACTAATTTTGCAGGGGTATCTTCATCCATAGCCTGTATTATGCTTATTATTGTTATGGTATGGCAGGCAAACGTTCAAAGCAAAGAAGAGGTAATGAGGAATCGAAATGCTGAGAATGAACGGAATCTAAAGCTTCAAAAGGAATATTATGAAAGCCTGATGGAGCGCGATGAAGAAATCCGGAGATTCCGCCATGATATGAACGCACACATACAGATGCTGAGTACGTATTGTGAAAAAGATGAAAACCGTGCGGTGCGGGAGTACCTAAATAAAATGGTTGAAGAATCTTCCATATACGGCATGGAAAGCTATACGGGAAATAATGAGATGGATGCAATTATCCGAACTCTTATTGTTGATGCAGAGAAAAGAAAAATACAATTCCGCATCAGTGGAAGTTTTCCGCAAGTGTCGGGAATAGAGCCCTTTGACTTGTGTACCATTGTCTATAATTTACTAAAAAACGCAATAGAAGCATGTGACAGAATAGAAGACAAAGAAAAATGTATAGTGATGGAGGTCGGAAGCCTAAACAGTCAAAAATATATCATGGTGAAAAACACCATAGACAAGGATGTTACCATAGGTAAGAATAAAAAACTGACAACAAGCAAACCGGATAAACGGAATCATGGTATTGGTACACAAAATATCATGCGTGCGGTCGATAAGTATAATGGTACTTATGAAGTAAGCAGTAAAGACGGTTGGTTTGTAACAGAAATCAATTTTTTAGCAATTTGATGTCGTTCATGGACAAAAAATGTCGTTCATGGGAATCAAATTGCTTTTTTTATTCCTGTAAAAATATACTTGAGTCAGTGAAAGGGAGAAAGGAGAAGGTGACTTATGGTAGCAGGAATATTTTGGGACTGGCTGTTTGATTTGCTCTTTTAAATAGACAGCTTTTAGGTGAGGTTAATGTGTAAAAGGGTATTACAGCAATGACAGGGTGGGAGCTATAGCAATACATTGTTGTAATAACAGCTCAAGATTTAGAGCGGGAAAAATAATTAACACAAAGGAAGGTAAAGAAATGATCAAGAGATTTGCAATTATTTTAATGTGTAGTTTATTACTTTCAGGAGCTGTTGTGGAAACAGCACAGGCAGCACATGGCGTATGGCCAATTAACTATTGCCCTGGAAATCCTCAACCGATGGGAGAAAATAACTTAAACTCATGGACTTATCGGCACGAAGAGGCAACAGGGGAGACTTGTAATGTCTATGGTTGGATCGATAAAAGGTTTAACTATTGTCCCGAGTGTGGTAAAAAATTGGATGTGATGACTTATAAGCGAGAGAGACATGTTTATGGGGACACAGTCCGCAATACAAGTGAACCGGTTAAGTAAACGAATTTTGATTTAAGATGCTACATCGGATGGGAGCTATAGCACAATTTGGATTTTGGAGGAATTAAAATGTCAAAGAAATACCACAATATACTTGCAATAGCAGGTATATTTTGTATTTTGCTATTTACAGGATGTCAAAAATTGGATAATGATAAAAATGCAATTATCAGTAAAAATGTCGATTGGACGCAAGGGTTTGTTAGAGGTGATATTACAGCAGTTCATGAAATGAGTCTTTACGATTACTTTACAGATGAAAAAGATGAGAAAATAAAAGGAGAATGTGTTGCAAGATTTTTACTTCCATTTGGAGAGAACAGCTATGAAGAATTAAAAATATATCAATCAGAAAATAGCTATCATTATTATTTCAAGGAACAGGCAATAGATGGAGCAACACCATCAGTATACTCAATTGAAAAAAATGAATGGGATATGGAAGATACAGTTCCGATATTCTTTGATGCTTTGGATGATAAATTCTATTTTGGTATAGAAAGCAATGGCGGTAAGCAAAAACTTGCATTACCTGAACACATATATATTATCATTACAGATATTGACGGACATTCCGAAAAAACGGTAGATGTAAAAGAAGGTCTGGAATCTCTTGGATGTAAGAATAGACCGAGCGGTATGTATACTGATAGTGATGGGTATTTTTACTTTATGGGTAGTGAAGAAAATACAACCTTATATGTAATAGATTCTGAGGGAAAGGGCATTCTTACCTATGAATGTAAAAGCCAATCAGGAGATTGTGTTTTTAAGCCGGTTCGCGATAATCATGGCAGAATATTTTTTCCTATTTTCTGTGGAGAAGAAGGTGATACCATACTGTTGTGGAAGGACCAAAATAATTCTTGGAAAGAATTGACCAGACTGGAAAACAGGATGGTAATGGATTGGTACACAATGCGAGATAATCTGCTTTTTTATGCGGAAAATGACAGTCTGATCAGATGGGATGTGTTAACCGGTAACAGAGAATGTATATTAAACTTTAAGGAGAACGGAATTCCGGAATATTGGTATTGCATGTTTCGCGTGGATGAAAATGGTGAGCTGTATCTTAGAAATTATGGAGAAGAGACGGAATGGTTTGCAAAGGTTTCTTTAGAAGCACCTGTTTACGAGAATTCTTTAACTGTCGGTATAACGGTGGAGGGCAATACCGTAAGTTTTCTAAAAGGAGCTCTTGCGACATTTGGAAGAAAAAGCAATAATTCCATTCAGGTACAGCATACAGAAGCGCATGCTCACGATAGTGATATCGGCGAAAATCATTTGCTGATTGATGCGGTAAACGGAAGAGGTGCAGACATTATGTATGTGTCCTATCAGGATTTTGTAAATTTGCAAAGTAAAGGTGCTTTGTTGGAATTAAGTGAGCTGATACCGGAGGATGTCAAGGAAAAGCTTTTGCCAAATGTGCTTTCCTTTGGTATGATTAAAGAAGAGTTTTATGGAATGCCGATAGGTTTGGATTTACACACCATGTTTGTTAACAGTCAGATATATGATGGCTCCGGATGGTCCATAGAAGATGTGCTTCGTTTGGCTAAGGAGAATGCACAGCTTCAATGTATTATTACGGCGGATACAGAGAATGCCGTATATTATGAAGTGTTGTCAGCATTAATAGGGTATGACTTGGGTCAAGAAAAGTCGTGCTTTATTGACTGGGAATCAAAAACCGGTTGCTTTGAAGCAGCAGGCTTTACAGATGTATTAGAGCTTGTGAAGAAAACGGGATTTTCAACGGAATATAGTGGAAATGAGGATATAGAGTCCGGTCGGGATAGGATTGTAACAAAGGAGGCACTTGGTTTTCCCTGTAACGCCTGTAATCCGGTGTTTTTTAATTATCTCATGAATGAGTTCGGAGATATTTGTTATCCGGTAGGGTATCCCGCAGAGGATTATCAGGGTAATTATTTAACCACGGAAGGTCTTTTGGCGGTAAGTGCAAATATCAGCGAAGAAAAGAAAGAAGCGTTGAAACAATTATTTGAATATCTGTTTACCTCGGAATGTCAGAAGGGGCTTCATGACAGCTTAAGTGTTTTAAAAGGAAGCATTTGGGAGCATATAGAATATGAAGAGCATATGGACAAAACCTATTGGTCTGACGGAACCTCTTCCTATATTGTTTTGTGGCAAAGTGAGGATGGTTCAGCATATATGAATATGTATGAGGAGCTTTTGGAGAATGCGCAGGTATATAAGGTAGATAATAAGCTGTTACAAATTGTGTTGGAGGAAAGTATTCCGTTTTTCATGGGCGACCGTTCCGCCCTTGACGTGACCCGCAAAATCGACAACCGCGTACAGTTATATCTTGATGAGAACTACTGATAAAGGGAGGAAATATAAGGGAAATGATGAAATGGGGTAAATGTATTTCTTTACTTTGTATGCTTTTTGCATTATTCCTGTCCGGCTGTGCAAAGCAGCCGGAACAGGTGAGCAGCATAGAGGATACCGTAGTAAAGACAGAGGTGGACTGGGAGCAGGGCTTCCGTGTGAGAGAAGTAAAGGAGGGGCAGGAGTGGAACACCTGTGACTTTCAAAGGATTTCCCAGGCCCATACCGGGGAGGGGGACTATTCAGGCGGACGGATACTGACGAATTGTCTGAATGAGTTTGTAGAGATTGATACCTACATAGAAAATGAAGAACGTAATTATTATATCAGGCGCATCCTGCCGGAGGGAGAAGTGCTTTCGGAAACCCGCATAGACAAAAGCAGCTGGGGAACGGAAGAGCAACGGTTTTTTGACTGTGACATGGTAGGAGAGCGGCTGTATTTTGGTATTATCGAAAAGGGAAATGTGAAAAGTGATTTCCGTCTTCCGGAGCATGTGTATATCATGACGATGGATATGGACGGAAAGCTTTTAGAGAAGGTGGACCTCAGTGCAGGTCTGGCATCCCTTGGATGTAATGAATCACCATTCTCGTTTTATGTGGATGGAGAGGGATATATTTATATCCAAACGCAGGATGATAATCAGAGGAATGCGCTATATGTGACGGATTCTGCGGGCAACGGTGTACTATCTTACCATTGTGATACTCCTGCCAGGGATATGTTTTTTGATCCGGTCAGAGATAGTCAGGGAAGGATGTTCTTCCCTCTGTATGAGCTTTCGGACAAGGCAACCATCCTGTTGTGGAGAGACAGCCATAATCAGTGGAAGGAGCTTGCAAGACTGGAGGGAAAGACTATCTCTACATGGTTTGGCATGGATGAGAATCTGGTGTTTTATCAGGACGGCGACCATCTGGTGAGATGGGATGTGGCAAGCGGTAATGCGGAAGAGCTTTTGAATCTGAAAACCAACGGTTTTGACGAAGGTGTGCAGACCATGCTTGCATGGAACGGGGAAGGACAGCTGTATCTGCGGAGCCGTTCCATGGCAAAGGACTGGGTGGTACGGCTGACCCCGGAACCATTGGCTTATGTAGAGCCATTGGTGTTCGGTCTGAGAAAGGCGATGGGTGTAACGGCCATTGTAGAGAGTGCAGCAGTCACCTATACACGTGAACAGGCAGTACCCATAGAGATAAAGGGTGACAGTGACACGAACGGAGTGAGCCGCCTGCAGATGGAGATGGTGAACGGAAAGGGCCCGGATATTATGTACGTGTCATATGAAGACATGGTAAAGCTGCAAGACAGAGATGCCCTGTTGGATTTAGGTGACATGCTTCCGAAGTCTGTGACTGATACCTTCCTGCCCCAGGCAATAGAATTGGGGACACTGGAGGGTGGACTATACGGCATTCCCGTGGGTATGAATCTGCACACCATGTTTGTGGATAAGGAAGTATGGAGTGAGAGCGGCTGGACCATGGATGAGGTGTTTGAGCTTGCTGAAAGCATGCCGGAGCTTGAGTACATGTTTACAGATCAGTATACATTTGCAGGAGCATTAGATGGAGTTGAGTATGAAATTGCTCTGCGCAAATTGAAGTATATAGACTGGGAGAAGGGTGAAAGCTGCTTTGAGGAAAGAGGATTTGTAGAGTTTTTGGAAAAGGCAAAGAAGTACCTCATGATTGATTATGATGAGTCTGATTTTGAACAGGAAACCGGCACGGACAAAATAGCAGAAAGAAAAGCTCTGGGGCTTGTTGATAGAAAGTGTAATCCATTTATTTTTAACAACTATATGGTTGAGTATGAAGGAAGAGTTGCTCCGGTAGGCTTTCCGGCAGAGGATAGGCAGGGACATTATCTGGAAGCGGAAGGATTGCTGGTGGTGAATGTCAATGTCAGTGAAGAGAAGAAAGAAAAAATCCGGGATTTCCTGCAATATATGGTAGGGGAGGAAGTGCAAAAAAATATATCTTACGAGGCACTTAGTGTGATAGATGGCTTGTTTTTTAAGGATGTGATATATGACGATTATAACGAATGCTATTGTTATGTTGGGCGAAGTGATTATTGGGGTATATTAAATGTACGTGAAGACGGATCACATTATCTCGAAGAGTATAAGGAGCTGCTGGCGAAGGCCACATCGCTTACGGGAAATCAGAATTTGCTGAATATTATAGCAGAGGAAATACAACCCTTCTTTTTAGGCGACCGTTCCGCCCTTGATGTGACCCGCAAAATCGACAACCGCGTACAGCTATATCTGGATGAGAACTACTGATAAAGGGAGGAAATATAAGGGAAATGAGGAAATGGGGTAAGTGTATTTCTTTACTTGGTATGCTTTTTGTATTATCCCTGTCCGGCTGTGCAAAGCAGCCGGAGCAGGTGAGTGGCATAGAGGATACCGTAGTAAAGACAGAAGTGGATTGGGAGCAGGGCTTTACCGTGGGCTCCATACAACAAAGAAAACCGCAGCATGTCATTGATTATCAGGAAATCCGATATGAATTGCCGGAGACGGGGGATTTCGTTCAGGGTGCTATCTTGCGGAATAATGGTACAGAATTTATTGGAATGGCAGAGTATACGGATGAAAATGGCAGAGAGTTCTATTTAGAGAAAATATCACCTGACGGTAAGATATTTGAGCTTATTGATATAGACAGCACAGATTGGGAAATAGAGCAAGAAAGCATTGCTTATTTTGACATAGTTGGGGAAAAGATGTATTTTGTGACGGATGATACGGAAGGATTGTCGGAGACGGTTTATGTTATCACAACTGATTTAGAGGGGAAGCTGCAAAAAAAGGTTGATATTCTGCCCGGACTTAGGGAGTTGGAAATAAGTGGTAGTTTAGGAGGAGTATATCTTGATAAAGACGGATTTGTTTATGTAATGGCTATGGATGAAAATAATGTCTGGGGGATTTATTGTGTTAATTCAGAAGGGGAGGCTGTAGGGGCTTACCGATGTGAAGAGGCGCAAAAGGATCAGATATTTTCGCCCATCAAGGATAACAGAGATCAATTATTTTTCCCTGTGTATCTCGCAAAAGAAAACGCGACAAAGCTTCTTTGGAAAAACAGTAAAGATGAATGGGCAACATTGGCTGAATTGGAATATCAGACGGTTTCCAACTGGTATGCTATGAGAGATAATGTGATTTATTATGCGGACAGTAGCTCTTTAATAAGGTGGGATGTGCTGTCCGGTGAACGCCAAAAGGTGTTAGATTTAGAGGAAAATGGAATATCAGAAAAGTGGAATCTGATAATGCTCTTAACAGAAGACAATGCCTATCTCCGTTATTTGTCCGGTGAAAAGGATTGGGTAGTCAAACTGACGGGTGAGGAGCCGCAGTATAGTGATTGTATAGAAGTAGCTGTTTTAACCAACGGGACAGGTGCTAAGTTCTTGAAAAGTGCGCTTGCCGATTTCAGCAGAATGTACACCTGTGATGTAAAAGTAGAAGCATATAAAGAAGAGGAGGATATCTCCAGAGTATTGATTGACGTGGCAAACGGAAAAGGCCCGGATATTTTGTACCTTTCTCATGATGATATGATGCATTTGAAAAACAAAGGCGGTATCAGTCAATTGGAGACCATTATTTCTGATAAAGTTAAAGATTCTTTGCTTCCGGGGGCGGTGGCATTTGGAGAAATAGAAGGAAAGCTTTATGGAATTCCAACCAGTGTGCAGTTGATTACGATGTTTACCAACAGAGAATTGTGGAAGCAACCGGGATGGTCGTTGGACGATGTAATGACATTGGCGCAAAATACACAGGATTTGGATAGTTGTTTTACAATTGTTAATTGTAATGGTGATCTCGGTATATATTTGATGAGTTTGATAGGATATGATTTAGTTCAGGAGAAATCTAAATTTATCGATTGGAAGAACGGTATCAGTAAATTTGAAACGAATGATTTTATGGAAGTACTGGAATTCATAAAATATTGGATGGAGAACCAAGAGGAGTATCAGGAAGGCAGCTTAAGTTGTGCAAGAGACCGAATTGCCACAGCAGAAGTTTTGGCCTATGGAACAGAGTTCTGTTATCCTTTGCATTATGATTATCTTATGGGAGAATATGGTGATGTCTGTTATGCTGTTGGCGTTCCGGCTGAAGATAAATGCGGAAATTACCTATATGCAGAAGGAGTACTGGTAGTTAATGCAGGGGTAGAAACGTCAGATATGACGGCAATAAAGTCGCTGTTTGAGTATTTGTTAAGCTATGATTGTCAACAGAAAATCTATAATGAAATAAGCGTATTGGATGGTATAATAGATAGCAGGATTAAGTATGACGAAAGCGTAGAGAGCTATTATTGGTCTGACGGAACATCCCTAGCAAGAGGGTTGAATGAGAAGGAGGATGGAACCACCTATATTGAAGAATACAAGCAGTTATTGAAAACAGCGGTACCCTACAAGGGAACCAGTTTTATTTGGGATATTGTTTGGGAGGAGGTGCTACCTTACTTTGAAGGACAATTTACCGCCCTTGACGTGACCCGCAAAATCGACAACCGTGTACAGTTATATCTGGATGAGAACTACTGATAAAGGGAAGGAAGTATAAGGTAAATGATGAAATGGGGTAAGTGTATTTTTTTACTTGGTATGCTTTTTGTATTATCCCTGTCCGGCTGCGCAAAGCAGCCGGAGCAGGTAAAGGGCATAGAGGATACCGTAGTAAAGACAGAAGTGGATTGGGAGCAGGGCTTTACCGTGGGAGAAGTAAAGGAGGGACAGGAGTGGAACACCTGTGACTTCCAAAGGATTAACCAGACCCGTACCGGGGAAGGGGACTATAAAGGCGGAAAAGCACTGACAAACAGCCTGCATGAGTTTGTTGAGATAGCTTATTATGTGGAAAACGGTGAAATGAACTATTACATAAAGCGGATTTCTCCGGAGGGGCAAGAACTTTCGGAGACCGTTATAGACAAAAGCAGCTGGGGAACAGAGGAAAGCCAGATTTTTGCTTATGATGTGGTGGGAGAGAAAATGTATTTCGGTGTTTCGGAACAGGGAAGCGTCAAAAGTGCATTCGCGCTTCCGGAGCATGTGTACATCATGACAGTGGACAAGGACGGAAAGCTTTTGGCTAAGGTGGACCTCAGAGCAGGTCTTGCATCCTTGGGATGTAATGAAAGTCCCGCTTTCTTTTATGTGGACGGCGAAGGATATATTTATGTCCAAACACAGGATACGGAGCAGAGAGGTGCAATGTATGTAATGGATTCTGCGGGAAACGGAGTGTTATCCTACCTTTGTGACATGCCCTACAAGGATATCTTTTTTACGCCTGTCCGCGATAACCATGGAAGACAGTTTATTCCTTTGTATGAATATTCAGATAAGGCAACCATCCTGTTGTGGATGGATAGCAATCATCAGTGGAAAGAGCTTGCAAGATTGGAGGGGAAGACCATCTCCACCTGGTTTGGCATGGATGAGAATCTGGTCTTTTATCAGAACGGTGACAAATTAGTCAGATGGGATGTAACAAGTGGTAATGCAGAAGCCCTTTTGAGCTTGAAGTCAAATGGCTTTGATGGTTGGCAGACGCTGCTTGCATGGAACGAAGAAGGACAATTCTATTTGCGGAGCCGTTCTACAGATAAGGATTGGGTGGTTCGCTTAACCTCGGAACCGCTACCTTATACAGAACCGTTGGTATTTGGTCTGGACAAAGAGATGGGCGTAACAGCTCTTGTAGAGAGCGCGGTCGTTACCTACTCACGAGAACAGGCTGTTCCCATAGAAATACAGGGAGACAGTGACACGAACGGGGTGAGCCGCCTGCAGATGGAGATGGTGAACGGAAAGGGCCCGGACATTATGTATGTGTTCTATGAAGACATGGTAAACCTGCAAAGAGGAGGAGCTTTGCTGGATTTAAGTGATATGCTTCCTGCGTCTGTGACGGATACATTCCTGCCACAAGCCGTAGAACTTGGAACTTTAGGGGATGGTTTTTATGGCATTCCGGTAAGTCTGGAGTTACAGACCATGTTTGTGGATAAGGAAGTATGGAATGAGAGCGGCTGGACCATGGATGAGGTGCTTGAGCTGGCTGAAGGCATGCCTGAGCTTGAGTATATATTTACAGAGCAATGGTTAAGTTACTGGGTGTTTGAGTTTTTTATTTATGATATCACGCAACGTAAATCAAAATATATAGACTGGGAAAATGGTGAAAGCCGTTTTGAAGAACTGGATTTCATGGCTTTTTTGGAAAAAATGAAAACGTACTATGAGAAGGAAGGAGACCAATGCGAATACCAACAGGAAACCGGTATGGACAAGATAGCAGCGCATAAGGCACTGGGGTTTGTTGACGGAAGGTGTAATCCATTTGCTTTTAACAACCATATGGTTAAATACGGGGACATAGTTGTTCCGGTAGGTTACCCTGCTGAGGACAGACAGGGACATTATCTGGAAGCCAGAAAATTACTGGTGGTGAACGCTAATATCAGTGAGGAGAAAAAAGAGAAAGTTCGTGACTTCCTGCAATATATGGTAGGGGAGGAAGTACAGAAAAATATATCTTACGAGGCAATCAGTATCATAGATGGTTTGTTTTTTAGAGATATAACATATGATGAATCCATGGAATGTTATTGTTATGTTGGGCGAAACGGGTATAGGGGTATATTAGATGCACGTGAAGACGGAACCAACTATCTTGAGGAATATAGAGAATTGTTGAAAAAAGCGACACCTCTTACGGGAAATCAGGATCTGCTGAATATTATAGCAGAGGAAATACAACCTTTCTTTATTGGCGACCGTTCCGCCCTCGACGTGACCCGCAAAATTGACAACCGCGTACAGCTATATCTGGACGAGCAGGGCGTGCCCCGGTAGGGAGAGCTTGTCAGAAACCGGCGGATGTGGTATGATTTTATCCCAAGGAAGGTTTTTTGCAAGGAGGTTGCCCATGAGATTAGACAAGTATTTGAAGGTATCACGATTGATTAAGCGCCGCACCGTTGCCAACGAGGCATGCGACAGCGGCAGAGTATTGATAAATGATAAGCCCGCCAAGGCTTCTGCCAATGTGAAGGAAGGAGATATCATCACTATCGCTTTCGGCAATAAGGAGGTCAAGGTGGAGGTCTTAGATGTACAGGAGACTGTGCGCAAGGAGGAGGCAAAAGAGCTGTTCCGTTATCTGTAATAATTGCTGCTGCCAGTTCATATATTGTAACAGGCAGCAGTATTTTATTACATATAAAGGGGGACTCTATGGAGGATTTTAGTACAAACACACGGATGCACAAGGTATCTATGACAAACCGCCGCTCCTGTGCCATAAGCGGGGTAAATGATGTATTGTCCTTTGACATTCATGAGATTTTGCTGGAGACGGAGCAGGGAATGCTGATGATTAAGGGCGATGATTTGCATGTGAGCAGGCTTACTTTGGATAAGGGGGAAGTGGATGTGGACGGCAGAATTGACAGCTTTACCTACTCGGATGTGGCAGGCGGCAGTGGCGGACACAAGAGTGAATCTTTGCTTGCAAAGCTGTTCCGATAGAGGGGCAGCACATGGCAGCTGAAAATGAATTTTTATTACATGCCCTGTTTATGGGCATTTTTATTACCTTTGTCTATGATATTCTGCGGATTGTACGGCGGGTGATTCCCCACAAGGATTTCTTTGTGTCTCTGGAGGATTTGGGGTTTTGGATATATTGTGCCCTGGAGGTCTTTCTGATGATGTATCATGAGAGCAACGGGACACTTCGGTGGTTTGCGGTATTG
The DNA here is from genome assembly GCA_015056975.1 of Lachnospiraceae bacterium. GTDB lineage: Bacteria > Bacillota > Clostridia > Lachnospirales > Lachnospiraceae > Acetatifactor. The sequence continues at coordinate 52,517 of SVFG01000003.1, forward strand.
GGAGCCTTTACGGGAATGTTTGCCTACAAAAAGCTGGTCAGTCCCTATCTGGTAAAATATGTATCCCTGCTTATCGGGAAGGTCATTTCTCCTGTGGTAAAGTTTGTAAGGTGGGTGACTAATCCCATAAGAAAGGGAGCCTCAAAGCTTAAGAATGCAGCGGGTAAGGCAAGGAGCCGGACCATGGGTAAAAACAGCCGGTTAAGGTGGCACATAAAAAAGAAGTTGACGTTCCTTGTGAAAATGCTTAAAATGACTATATAGAGGGATGTAAAGACCGTGAGAATGGAGAATTTTATGGCGAAGAGAAAGGTGGCCTACCGCAAGAGGGTACAGAACCGTTTCAGTATGTTTCTTGTGTCGCTGGTCGTTTTGTTAATTATCATAGTGGTGGCTGTAAAGGGCGTGGAGCTGCATCAGAAGCTGGATACTCTGGATGCCAAGGCAGCGCAGCTGAATACTCAGCTGGAGGCGGAGCAGAAGCGTGCTGAAGAGATAGAGGATTTCCGCACCTATACCCAGACGAAGCGTTATGCCGAGGAGGTTGCCAAGGATAAGCTGGGACTGGTGTATGAGGGTGAAATTGTATTTACTGAGGAATAGCGTGAAAGGATTAGGAGCGACAAAATGTTGCTCCTTTTTATATATTTTTATTCCCTTTTTTCAATAATTGTGTTATAATGTCTGAAAGAGTATGACAATTAAGGCCTTTAAGGGCTTTTATAATATGTCATTTCGGATGGAGGTATACTTATGAGCAAAGAACAAACAAAAGCAAGTCTCAGACTTCAGAACATGAAAATGGAGAAGAAATTTTTAAAGGCCTTTAATAAGGTTATTGTGGGAGCTATCTTTATGGCAGTGGTTGCCATTGCGGGTATCGTGGTTCTCAATATCTTAGGAAAGCCTTCCATGGTGGGCGGTATTGTAGTGATTGCACTGGTACTTTTGGCATTGGTGCTGAATATCGCAATGTGCTGTCTCGTGTCAAAGCATCTTTCAAAGAGTGTTGTAGTTCCGGTACAGGAGATTAAAGCCGCAGTGCAGAAGATGAGCGTGGGTGAATTGGATTTCACTATTACATACCGCAGTCAGGATGAGCTGGGAGATTTGGCACATGAATTGCGCAAGGCAAGCAACGTTATCAAGACGGTAATCTACGATGCAGGTTATCTGCTGGGTGAAGTGTCAGAGGGAAGATTCAATGCATCCTCCAAGGCAGAGGAAAGCTATGTTGGTGATTTTGAAGCATTGCTCACCGGATTAAATAAGTTAAATGATGAGATGGATGATACCATCCGCCAGATTAAGGATGCTTCCGAGAGAGTGTATGTGGGTTCAAGCCAGCTGGCAGAGAGTGCCCAGGATTTGGCAGAGGGCGCAACCGATCAGGCAGGTGCAGTAGAAGAGCTTACAGCTACCATTGAAGATGTTTATCATATTTCTGAGGAAAGTGCTGAGAATGCTAATAAGGCAGCGACAATGTCAAAGGCTTCCGCAGAGGATGCAAAGCAGAGCAGGGAAGAGGTTAACCAGCTCACAGAAGCTATGGAGCGTATCACTGAGACCTCCAGAGAGATTGAGAATATCATCGCAGCAATTGAAGACATTGCATCACAGACCAATCTGTTATCCCTGAATGCTTCCATTGAGGCAGCAAGAGCGGGTGAAGCCGGAAGAGGTTTTGCGGTAGTTGCAGACCAGATTGGTAAGCTTGCGGCAGACAGTGCTCAGTCCGCTGTAACCACCAGAGAATTAATCAGCAAATCCCTTGAGGAGATTGAAGTGGGCAACAGAATTGTTGAGCATACCATGGAATCCATCAACACCGTATTGGAAAATATGGAAGCTTTTGCGGGTATGGCATCCGGTGCAGCTGATGCATCCCGTGTACAGGCCGATATGCTGAATCAGGTAGTAGCCGGAATTGAGCAGATTTCCAACGTAGTTCAGAGTAATTCTGCAGCTGCTCAGGAAAACAACGCAGTCAGCGAGGAGCTTTCTGCACAGTCCGTTGGTCTGAACGAGCTGATTGATAGATTTGTACTCCGTGACTAAAAGGAAGGGAAATTGTGCGAGTACAGTAGTGTATGTTAAGAAGAATTGCGAAGCAATTCTTGGAGCGGATGTCGCAGGACATCCGCTTTTTTAATGTGATAAAAGAATTTAAGGGAATTTATGTCGCAAAAAATGAAGGCAGTGTCTCCGCGTTTTGACAAAAAACATGGCAGTAGGTCACTATAATCAGATGCAGTGTCAAAAAAAGTGAAGCGATAGGAGGCAATATGGCGATTATTTTAGACAGAAAAAAGGAAGACTTATACAGCACGCAGGTATCCGATATGTGCAGACACAGGCTACTTAATTATGCGGATACCTTCAGTGAGCTTGCGAAAAGCTTTAACAGGGAATTTACTTATAGCGGAAACGACAGGCAGAGTATATTGGATGCGCGGAAGTTCTGGGAAAGCAGACAGGTCATATGCAGTAATCTGGATGAGGTTTCCCGAATTATCAGAACGGTAGCGGGAGAGGTGTTTTCCTTTCAGCCCCTGGAGGATAAAAAGAGAAAGATTCTGGTGCATGCGCTCAGGGCGGAGGGCATTGTTGTGGAGGATATCTGTTACATACCCAATGTTGCGGGAGATAAAGCGGTAGGCATTACCATGTACACTGAGAAAAAGGGAGGTATACATGCCGGAGAGGTGGCAGATATGCTATCCGTTCTTTTGCGTGAAAATATTGAGGTGTCCGTGACCAGCCCTTATGTGGTGGACAGGCAGAGCCGCAGCTTCATTTTTGTGACGGAGGCAAAGTATATTGCTCTCACAGGCTTTGCACGGGTGGTAAAGGAGGATGAGACCATATCCGGGGATAACTATTCCTTTTTGGAATCCGAGCGTGGAAAACTGACCATGATACTTTCTGACGGGACCGGTTCAGGAGAAAAGGCATCCGGGGACAGTGAAAAGGTGCTGGATTTATTGGAGAAAATGCTGGAGGCAGGATATTCCATGGACACCGCGGTCAATCTGGTAAACTCCGCTCTCTTTGCAGAGGGAGAGGAGCAGAATCATCCCACACTGGATATCTGCGATATTAATCTGTACGACGGCACCTGTGAATTTTGCAAGGTGGGCGGTGCGGCATCCTTTGTAAAGAGGGAAAAGCAGGTGAGAATCATAGAGGGAGGTAGTCTGCCCCTTGGCATTTTCCAGTCCGTGCAGCTGCAGCAGAACCGTTTCCGTCTGCAGAGCGGTGACATAGTCATATTGATGTCTGATGGTGTGCTGGATGCCTTTGGAGACTGTGATTATGAAAATGCCATGGAGCATGCAATATCTGAGCTTGGGGAACAGAATCCGGGTGTGATTGCCGAGCGTCTGTTGCAGCTTGCCATCCGCGTGGGAAAAGGGCATATCCGGGATGACATGACGATTTTGGTGGCAGGTGTGTGGGAAAAAAGCGAGAACGCTTGATTTTTACGACATTTTGAGCTAACATTTAATCAATATGAAAGCGACAAAACAGACGGAAGAAAAAGTGTTTTCCTTTATGGAGGAGCACCATATGTTACAGCCCGGGGACCGGGTGGTGGCAGGGATTTCCGGAGGGGCAGACTCGGTTTGCCTCTTATTTCTGTTGCGTGCTTATGCAAAGCAGGTACCCATTACGTTGGCAGTGGTTCATGTCAATCACGGTATCCGCAGGGAAGCAGCCCGGGATGCCGCGTTTGTGGAGGAGCTTTGCAGGCAGTGGGAGATTCCTTTTTATCTGAAAAGCTATGATGTAAAGGCGATTGCAAGGGAGAAGAAGTGCTCTGAGGAAGAGGCCGGAAGGAAGGTGCGCTACGAGGCTTTTGCCGAAGTGGCTGAGGAAACCGGTGCTAACAAAATTGCAGTTGCGCACAACGCAAACGACTGTAGCGAGACCATGCTGTTTCATTTATTCCGGGGCACGGGAGTTAAGGGCTTATCCGGAATTGCGCCGGTCAGGGACAATATCATCCGCCCCGTTTTATGTCTGGCCAGAGCTGAAATCGAAGCGTATTTAGAGGAACAGGAGCTTACCTTCTGTCAGGATGCCACCAACGAGACGGATGATTATACCAGAAACCGTATCAGGCATCACATTTTGCCCTATGCTGAGAAGGAGATTTCCTTTGGCTGTATCAATAATATGACCCGTGCAGCAGGGATTTTGGCACAGGTTGAGGATTATTTAGAGCAGCAGACGAAGAGTGCCATGGAGCTTTGTGTGGAAAGTCCGGAGAAAAACAGGTACTGCATTGCATTGGAGCCGTTTTTGGGGTTACACTCTGTGATACGGGAGAGAATTCTGTTACAGGTAATTCAGGAGCTGTCACCTGAGAGGAAGGATATTTCCGCGGTGCATGTGAAAATGCTTTTGGATGTGTGTAGCGGGGATACAGGCAGAAGTGTTTCCCTGCCGTTTGGTATTGTGGGTATCCGGGAATATGAGAAAGTGATTGTGAAAAAGAATCGTGGGGACTCTCCCCCTTCCCAGACGGCGATTTCGCTCTCTATACAGGAGCTTGAACAGGAGCCGGTAGAGGTAGTGACTGATACGGGAGAAAAACTGATATTTACGGTATTTGACTATGAAAAAAATCAAGAAGTTCCCCAAAATGAGTATACGAAATGGTTTGATTGTGATAAAATAATTAAATCGTTGGAGATACGGACCCGCAGACAGGGAGACTATTTGAGTATCCGAAGTGGTGTGGGTGATATCTGTCACAAGACACTGAAGGATTATATGATAACAGAGAAAATTCCCCGTGAGAGCAGGGACACAACATTACTTCTTGCAGAGGGAAGTCACGTTCTCTGGTTGCCGGGGTATCGTATCAGCGAATTTTACAAAGTTACAGAAAATACAAAACGAATTTTACAGGTGGAGGAAAGACATGGCGGAGCATATTAAGGTACTTTTATCAGAGGAAGAGGTAGATGCAAGAATTCAGGCTATCGGTGAGCAGATTAGTAAGGACTACGCAGGAAAGCAGGTACATTTGGTATGCGTACTTAAGGGCGGAAGCTTCTTTATGTGTGAGCTTGCAAAGAGAATCACCGTACCCGTATCTTTGGATTTTATGTCTGTTTCCAGCTATGGCGGAGATACCAAGTCAAGCGGTGTTGTGAAAATTGTAAAGGATTTGGATGAATCCCTGAAGGATAAAGATGTGCTTGTAGTGGAGGATATCGTGGACAGCGGCAGAACCTTAAGCTATCTGATGGAGATGCTGCGTGACAGAGGTCCTGCGTCTTTGCGCCTGTGTACTCTTTTGGATAAACCGGATAGGCGCGTGGTAGATGTACATGTGGATTATACGGGATTCCAGATTCCGGATGAGTTTGTTGTGGGATATGGTCTGGATTATGACCAGAGATACAGAAATCTTCCATACATTGGTGTGGTAGAGTTCGATTGATTAAGAACAATTATTTAGGAGGCAGGTAAGTTGAAGCACGGAAGTGGATTTTTCGGTTATTTTATGTTTGTCCTGTTTATCGTGGGCCTGACGCTGGGGGTGCAGCTGTTGATGGGTCCGGACAAGGACTACACCAGAGGAGAGCTGGCGACGGATATCACTGAAGGTCAGGTCAAAGAAATTATCGTATATCCCAACAATGAGAACAATACGGGATATATGGATGTGGAGCTGACAACAGGTGAAGAAAAGAGACTGTATGCAACGAATATTGCAGAGCTGGAGCAGTTTGTGAGAGAGCAGGGAATCAATCCCCTGGTGAAGAATGTAAATAAGGACAGCTGGTTTGTCACTCATGTGCTTCCGCTGTTGATTGTGCTGGTAGTGGGCTTTTTCCTGTTTATGATTTTGAATGCGCAGCATGCGGGAAGCAGTGGCGGCAGCAAGATGATGAATTTCGGCAAGAGCAATGCTCAGATGCTGGTTGGTGATAAGACCATTACCTTTGAGAAGGTGGCAGGTCTGAATGAGGAGAAGGAAGAGCTCGCGGAAATCGTAGACTTCTTAAAGGATCCCGCAAAATATACCAAGCTGGGTGCCCGTATTCCCAAGGGTGTGCTTTTGGAGGGACCTCCCGGAACAGGTAAGACATTGCTTGCAAAGGCTGTAGCAGGTGAGGCAGGTGTTCCCTTCTTCAGCATTTCCGGTTCTGATTTTGTGGAGATGTTTGTAGGTGTGGGTGCATCCCGTGTCAGGGATTTGTTTGCCAATGCCAAGAAGAACGCTCCCTGTATTGTGTTTATTGATGAGATTGATGCGGTGGCAAGACGCCGTGGTACCGGTATGGGTGGTGGACATGACGAGAGAGAGCAGACCCTGAACCAGCTTTTGGTTGAGATGGATGGCTTTGGTGTCAATGAGGGCATCATCGTTATGGCGGCTACCAACCGTGTAGATATTTTGGATCCTGCGATTCTGCGTCCCGGACGCTTTGACCGCAAGGTGGCAATCGGCACTCCCGATATCGGTGGCAGAGAAGAGATTTTGAAGGTACATGCTAAGAATAAGCCTTTGGCTGAGGATGTGGATTTGAAGCAGGTGGCGCAGACTAGTGCAGGTTTTACCGGTGCAGACCTTGAGAATCTGTTAAATGAGGCAGCGATTCTGGCGGCAAAGGATGGCAACGGTTTCATTACCCAGGAATATATCAAGAAGGCTTTTGTTAAGGTAGGTATCGGTACCGAGAAGAAGAGTCGTGTAATTTCTGACAAGGAGAAGAAGATTACCGCTTACCACGAGGCCGGTCATGCGATTCTGTTCCATGTTCTTCCCGATGTGGGACCGGTGTACACCGTATCCATTATTCCTACGGGAAGAGGTGCGGCAGGCTATACCATGCCCCTGCCTGAGAGAGACGAGATGTTCTTAACCAAGAGCAAGATGCAGCAGGATATTATGGTTTCTCTGGGCGGACGTATCGCCGAGGAGATTATCTTTAAGGATATTACAACAGGTGCATCCAGCGATATCAAGAAGGCAACCAAGGTAGCCCGCAAGATGGTGACCAGATTCGGTATGTCTGAGGACATCGGCGTAATTTGTTATGATGACGATGATGATGAGGTATTTATCGGGCGTGACCTTGCCCATGCAAAATCCCACAGCGAAGCGGTTTCTGCTGAGATTGACCGCGAGGTGAAGGAAATCATTGATGAGTGTTATGCAAGGGCAAAGGCAATCATTTTGAAGCACGAAGATGTATTGCACAAATGTGCAGAGCTGCTTTTGGAAAAGGAAAAGATTGGACGCGACGAATTTGAAGCGTTATTCCCCGAAGAGACCTTTGTTTAATTTACACAATTAGAAATTGGTAGAAATGCACAAAAAACAACAATAAGAATTGTGATGTTTGTGAATTTTAGGGATATGCAAAAGGATTGGGTGATGATATTATAATATGCGTAACCCCCCCCAATACATTATATAGTTTTTGCTATACCCCATAAGAAAGAAATACCTTCTCTAAAAAGGACAGCCACGAAAGCTGTCCTTTTTACTACCCAAAAATAGTTTGGGACTATTGAACTATTTTTGATATTTTTGTAAAATATATATATGACAGCAGAATGATTCCATGAAAGTGGATGTGACTCGGAGGCTATATGAAGTTTGAACAGTTGACACAGATTCAGAGCCATCAGCAATACATTGCTACGATGCGCCCTTTATTCAATAGAAGAGCATTATTTACGGATACCACAGCGGAATATATTTCTCCGGCAGAGCCTGCCAATTATGATGTGGTGACTATCCGTTTTAGGACCGCCAGAAACAATGTGGACAGAGTGTTTTTGGTATGCCGCGGAGAGAGACATCTGATGAACAAGGTGGAGAGCACGGATAATTTTGATTTTTATGCCTGTGAGCTTCAGCTGGAGGGCGAGAAGATATCCTATTACTTTGAAATCCGGTCGGGACAGCTAACCGGATACTTTGACGTGCGCGGACTGGTACAGGAGGTCAACGATTATTACGGATTTGTGATTATTCCCGGCTTTAAGACACCGGATTGGGCGAAGGGTGCGGTTATGTATCAGATTTATGTAGACCGCTTCTGTAACGGAGATGCCGCCAACGATGTGCAGACCGGAGAGTACTGTTATATAGATGAGCAGGTACACAAGGTGGAGGATTGGTATAGCTATCCTTCGTCCATGGATGTGCGCTCCTTCTACGGCGGTGATTTGCAGGGCGTGCTTGACAAGCTGGATTACCTGCAGGATTTGGGCATTGAGGTGATTTATTTTAATCCTCTGTTTGTGTCCCCTTCCAACCACAAATACGATATTCAGGACTATGACTATATTGACCCTCACTTTGGTAAAATCGTGGAGGATGGCGGAGAGCTGCTTCCACCCGGCAGCAAAGACAATACGGCAGCGGGCAAGTATATCAACCGTGTGACCAACAAGGCAAATTTGGAGGCTTCCAACGAACTGTTTGCCAAGGTTGTGGAGGAAGCCCACAAGCGAGGCATCCGCGTGATTTTGGACGGCGTGTTCAATCACTGCGGCTCCTTCAACAAATGGCTGGATAAGGAGCGCATATATGAGAACGCTCCCGGCTATGAAAAGGGGGCTTATGTCAGCGCAGACAGCCCTTACAGAAGCTATTTTGATTTCCGTGATGAATACAAGTGGCCCTACAACGGCAGCTACGATGGCTGGTGGGGACATAATACACTGCCTAAGCTGAATTATGAACACTCAAAGCAGCTGATGGATTATGTGCTTTACATCGGTAAAAAGTGGGTGTCACCGCCCTATAATGCAGACGGCTGGAGACTGGATGTGGCGGCAGATTTGGGACACAGCCCTGAATTTAATCATCATTTCTGGCAGGAATTCAGACGTGCGGTGAAGGAGGCCAATCCGGAGGCCATTATACTGGCGGAGCATTACGGCAGCACCAGAGACTGGCTGCAGGGCAATGAGTGGGATACCGTGATGAATTATGACGCCTTCATGGAGCCGGTAACCTGGTTTTTGACAGGTATGGAGAAGCACAGCGACGATTTCAGAGAGGATTTACTGGGAAATGCGGACAGCTTCTGGGGAGCCATGCGCCACCATTGCGCCAACTTTGCAATGCCCAGCTGGCAGGTGGCCATGAACGAGCTTTCCAACCATGACCACTCCCGTTTTCTGACCAGAACCAATCACAAGGTGGGCAGGACCAATACTTTAGGACCCCAGGCGGCAGAGCAGGGTGTAAACAAAGCAGTTTTCAGGGAAGCAGTTGTGATGCAGATGACCTGGATGGGAGCACCCACGATATATTACGGAGACGAAGCAGGGCTTTGCGGCTTTACAGACCCGGATAACCGCAGGACTTATCCGTGGGGACGGGAAGATCAGGAGTTGATAGCGTTCCACAAGGATATCATCCGCCTGCGCAGGGAGAATGACGAGCTTAGATGCGGTTCCATCAAACAGGTGGCAGGAGACTACAATTTCCTGGCATACGGACGCTTCCACAGTAAGGGACAGTGCCTGATTGCGGTAAACAACGATTTAAGGCCGGTGACAAAGGAGCTTCGTGTCTGGGATTTGGGCATCCCCAAGACCGGTACCATGAAGACCCTGCTTATTACGGATGCGGACGGTTACCGCTTAGAAGACCGCGAGTATGAAATCAAGTCAGGAAAGATTCAGATAGAACTGCCGGCTACCTGTGCGGTGATTTTGAAGTATGCGGATGAAAGTAAACTGAATTCAGATACAGAGTAGTAGCGTCAGCATATAAATTTTTGCTTGCATTTTGCCCTAAACTGTGCTACAATTTCACATTGTTAGGGCATATGCTCTGAATGGATGGATTCCCGAGTGGCCAAAGGGGACAGACTGTAAATCTGCTGCAAATTGCTTCGGTGGTTCGAATCCACCTCCATCCATCCGCTGGTGTGGCGGAATAGGCAGACGCAAGGGACTTAAAATCCCTCGGGGGCAACCCCGTGCCGGTTCAAGTCCGGCCACCAGCAGTAAAGGAATACGTGAAAGCGTATTCCTTTTTAGCAAAATAACAGTTGACAATAAGTTAATTTCAGATTAGTATAAAATTAAAGTAGGGCACTACCGATAGACGGTTGGTCCACAAAATCTTAGATATAAAAATAACCGCTTAGTTTGCAGACAGGGCGGTTATTTTTGTGATTTATTACTTCCGATAGTATATCCAAGACTGAAGGCTGTAAGCACAAGACTTACAACAGCAATCAGACTTTCAATTGTCATCATGGCAATCATCCCTCTTTCGTACAAATTTCCACTCTAAAGCAGATGTCTATATTAACAGAGGGTCACAGTCCCTCTGATGAAGGACAAACCGCCTACCGTGAATGATAGTACCCATGAAAGTAGTGTAACACAAGTCGTTATCTAACACAATAGATAATTCGAAGAAAAGCAAACGAAATAACGATAACAATTCAAGATACGTTTTAACACTTGTTTAGACTATGTCCGAATTGTAGAATAAATAAAATTTGTTTTAAATTTTGCTAGATATCTATAGAGAAAAACTTGAAAAAGGAATCTATAATGGTATTCTTTAAATTTATACTAGGAATATCCGTAATCACGGTTAACGTGTGAGACGTTATGTTGGCTATTAGTGAAAATAAATAGACATTTGTTGACAATATATTTCTATGAGAATAAAATGAGAATAACTGCAATTGTAAGAAAATAGTAAGAATATACAGACATAAATTATGTGAGGTAACAATGAGTGATACAAGTATAATTTATAGCGATAAGTTTGGAATTAATACATTCAAAAGAGAAATATGTATTGCTCTTGGAGAAACTTTCTGGAATGAGTTAGTAGAAGGGATAACCTTACCAGATATAGGGACGGAGTGTAAATGTCAGTGTCGTAATATGCAAGTATTTATGAAGCGCCTAGAAGAAAAGGTTGATGCAGAAACAGTTAAGCGTATTTTATATAAAGTTAGGCATGGTTTGCATCCTTCGCAATCGGCATGGGCGCGTGAAAAGTTTTTAGAAATAGGCGATTTGGACAAGTTTCTTAAAATGTGCCATGACAATGAGATTAGCAACTTTATCAAATTGAATCGTGAGAAAAAGGATTTCTACGGCGATGAGATTACCGATGAAGTTCTAGAATTTATTAGAAATAATCCAAAGCTGTTAGCACCGGTGAGGAAAGGAAACAAACTGTATTGCAT
>SVFG01000083.1 GCA_015056975.1 Lachnospiraceae bacterium
AGTACAAGAATCACTATAAGAAGTACGCTTGCCACAACACCCTTTACCGCATTGCTTGCAAAGCTTCTCGTCTTATGATACACATCACTTTTCGTATATTCGAACTCTGTATGATATTTCTCCATATCCTGTGCATGCTGTGCCGCCTGCACATTGGCGCTTCCGCAGTGCGGACAGAACTTTTGCTCTAACGAAAGCGGGCCTCCACATGAACTACACTTCATTTTCTCTGTCTCCTACTTCTTATTTCTCTTTATCCAATCCTTAGCAAACTTCTCACATTCATCATAAGTAATAATATGATGGTCTGCTGCCAGACGGTCATACCACTCCTTGAGTTCCTCTTCACTCATGCCCCAGCGGGTTTTCAAATCATCGATAACACTGTCTTTTATAGAATCTATGTACCCCTTTTCCTGTTCGTCCAAAACATCCCGGGCCACATACATAATTACGTTCCATTCATTCCAGATAAGACCTGCAATGACTGCCTGCTCCGGCTTCTCCCCGGCATCCAGTCTGGCCATTGCATCCTCCGCATCACGAATACTTCCGTAAACACTGATAAAATCACGGTGCTCCCAGCTCCACATATCGTAGCCTTCTAACAAAGCCTCATTATATTTGTCAGCCAGTTCATCATATTCCCCATTCTCATACATTTCGTCAAATACAGGAAAATTCGCCTGTCTGTAGATGAAATCTTCCCGCTCCTGCTCCCTAGCCTTTTTCTGCAAAAAGAATACTGCAACTACAATTATAGCAATTAAGATAACAAGGATAATCGCAACCTTCTTAAGAAGCTTTCCGACCTTCTTAGCCTCTTCCTTTACTGCTTCTCCCGACATATATTGCAAATCAGAAAGGTCCTCTTTTACCTCTTCCAAATGCTCCATGTAAGCCTTCTCTGCACCCGGATAATACATAACACCACAAAACGGACATTTCGCATTATCCTTACCAAATTCTGCCGCGCAGGACGGACAAACAATCAAATCCTCTTTTTTCACAATAACATCCTCTTTTCATTTACATACTTTACCATTTTATCACACCGCATTGTCTATTTCCATCATACATTAGACTTATTTTCTCATCAAAAAGGCTACTCCCTGCAAGAAGTAGCCCTTAGTCTATACACTATTTAAGATATCCATTAAAAGCTGTTGCTCAATAGGTTTGCCCAGGAACCCGTCAAATCCTCTGCTCTCATAGAAGTCCGTACCGCCCTCCACTTCATTCGCCGTCAATGCGATTACAGGAGTGCTTCTGTTTGGCGTATCCTTCATTTCCCTCATTCGCTGAAGCGTTTCCACACCATCCATAATCGGCATCATGTGGTCCAGGAATATAACAGAAAACTTCTCATTCTTTACAAGTTCCAAACATTCATGACCGCTGGCTGCTTGGGTCACCACCACATCAGCATTCTTGAGAAGTGCCATAAATACCTTACGATTTAATGCATTATCATCTACAAGAAGCACCTTCTTTGCAAAACGTCCTATGTGCGCATCTGCAACCTTTGCATTCCCTTCTGTAGCCTCACGTCTCTCTGCCGAAGCTTGCGACTGCATCACCTGCGCACTTTCCGCTTTTTCATACTTGCTTCTTCCGTCTCTAAACCGCTTGGTAAAATCTCCGATAGGAACTGCATTTACGATTTTCTGCCTTACCGTAAAAGAAAATGTGCTGCCAAAACCATATCGGCTTTCAACCTCAAGCTTACTATCCATTAACCGCAAAAACTTCACGGTTATGTTCATGCCAAGGCCCGTTCCCTCGATGACACGATTCCTGTCTTCTTCAATTCTTTCAAAGGCTTCAAACAGCTTCGGGATATTCTCCTCCTTAATACCGATTCCCGTATCCGTAACGGAAAAATGAAGAATTGCTTCCCTTCCGTCCTCTGATTTTTCCCCGGTAACACGGAAGGTAACGCCGCCTCGCTCCGTGTATTTCACTGCATTGGACAAAATATTAATCAGTACCTGGCGCAGCTTCAAATCATCACCATAAAGCTTCATCGGTATGGTGTCATCAACTTCTATGTAGAACGACAATCCCTTGTTTTGTGCGCGGACAGCAATCATATTGAGAGCATCATACAACATACCGGCAGTTTCATATTCCACCTTGGTAAGTTCCATCTTACCCGCCTCAATCTTGGATAAATCAAGGATTTCATTAATAATTCCAAGAAGCGAATGGGTTGCACTGTCTACATCCTCCGCATAGCCCCTGATACTGTCTTCCTTCGCCTCCTGCATAATCATAGAATTCATCCCGATAATTGCATGAATCGGCGTACGGATTTCATGCGACATCTGTGCCAGGAAGGCTGATTTGTATTCGTTCTTTTGCTCTGCCTCTTGTGCCTTTTGCTCCAGTAGCTTTGCATTCTCTTCCAGTGCCGCAGTGTACCTCTTAATCAACTGTAACAGATGAGATAACAACATAAATAAGCAAAATACCGTCGCACCGTACCTGCTTGTCTTTTCTATATGGTCTGTGGTTTCCGTATATGCTCGAATGATATCGAACAAGCCACACATACCAAGTGATATCAGTCCGGCAAATTCAAGCCTATATTCATTAGAGCGCGCGTTCCGCTCTACCTGGTACAAATTGAAAAACATAACCCAGATTGCAACAAACAATATAGCATGGGAAACTGCCGCCATGTCCATAAAGTCAAACACGTTAAAAATCTGTAATGGTATCTGAAGTAAAGGATTCACCCAAGAAATCACATAGACAATTCTTACTGACAACCTGTCCTGAAACTGAAACCGACGAATATAATACGCCACCATAAAAATGGGAAGTGACATTAAAATCAAAAATACCAACACAGAGTATAACGTCTGATTTCCGTAAAACAAATTCATTGCCTTCGTTTCAATGGAATAAAAGATAAAAGAGAGAAGGCAATATATCGTCAAATATTCCGTACCTTCCGTGCTATTTCCCGCCGCCTTTGAAGACCATGCAAGTACACCGAAGATTCCTCCTGCACCCAGAATTAAAAGCGCACAGGCAAACTGCAAATAGTTCTTCTTCATCATCTGAAAGATGGCAATATCTCTACGTGCGATAATCATAGTATCGATAGTTCCTGCAAAATTATCATATGGCGATACTAACTGGACCACAATCTCGCCTTCAGAAACATTTTCCGGAATGTCTACGAAATTAGTTACACTTCCCGGCGTTTTTCCGAAGGTACGCTTATCATTCACACCAAATGTATAGATAATAGTACCATCAACAGATATACGTACATTCTTATCCGCCGACAAAAACGATAACGTTTTTCCGCAATGCTTGGGTAATAACGTATTTTTAATCGTAATCACTTCTCCTGCCGGAACATCCTCATGATACGGCAGCGTGATTTTTGCCTGGGAACCATTTTCCCGGATCAAGGTCCAACCGGTGTTAAAATCATACACAGTTCCTTTGTGTAATGTCACATCATCTACCTGAAATACATTCACTACATAGATAACCAACAGAAATTGTATCACCAACACTATCCAGGGCATTTTGTTTAATAGTAATCTGCCAATTTTCATCGCGTCACTCATACTTTCTTATGAACAATTACCGTTAAATTTTGCAAATATTTATAATATTATAGCAGATTTGACAGATTTTTTCAACGTTACTCTCTGTTTTTAAGCACCTCGGACAGATTCACCTTCATAATTCTTCTTACCAAGAGCTTATTAATTACCAGGTAAAGTGCCATGATTGCAACGTAGATTCCCACGTAATAATGCCAAGTAAAATCAAGATCCATTCCCATAGCAACATTAGAGATGAAATATGGATAAAGACCATCCATCGCCAGTTTTGATGCCGGAATACAAATCAATGCTCCCAGTGCAACCACATAGAAATTGCCATCCAAATATAGCTTCTTAATCTCCTTTTTTCGGTATCCAAATACTTTCATAAGGGCAATATTGAAGGAAGACCGGTCAATCATCACCTTCATCATTAAATACATTACCACCAGAAAGATAAGTGCCGCGATTCCACCCATCATAATAATCATCGGGCCCATCATTTCTACAAAAATTTCTGATGCCTCCGCAATGGTCTCCTTTGAGGTAGTTGCATAAAGTCTACCACTATCGATATTTAGCTTTTCACCGGCAAATACCACGTTGTAATAGTCCTCCTCCTGCCCGAAAAGTTCTCTCATGGCATCAATGTCCATAAATGTGTATAGTCCGGAATTAAACGGTACCACCTCCACAATTGTAAAGGCATAATCCTTATCGTTTACTTCATCGGTAAGCACCAATTTTTCTCCCTTATCCACAGAAAACTTGCTTGCAACTGCGGAGGAAATTACGATTTCATTTTCCTTTTTACTTACCGACACCTCATAATACGGATTATCCTCTGTCAATCCAATGATGCTAACATCCAGATGATAGCCAAAGGCTTCCTTCTTCAGGCTTTCCATATAGCCTTCCGTTCCGCCCCGGGGAATCTCTTCTGTAGGATATTTATAAGAGTAAAGGTATTCGTATTTTGTCTCTTCCATTGTTCCCTTACTGAAATTGGTACAAAGCACATAACAGTTAACACCAATCATCAGAATCAGCAAACAAATAAACATACCTCCAATAATCGTAAATGCCGAACGCATCTCCCTTAAAATCTGTCTGATTTGGAATCTGGTTGGGAAGCTTAGTCCTTTTAAGTCTATCTCACGGATTCTGCCTCTTTTCACTTCCCCGCGAAGCATAGAAAGTGCTGTACGGTTTAGCTTTTTATTGATAACCAGGCAGTTCACGATGATTGCCGCAAGCGGCGGCATCACAAGAGAATACACCATGACATACACCGGATATACCGGTTTAAGTACAGGCATGGAAAAATAGGCCACTACATCTGCTGACATAAAGCCTACACCCGCCGGTGAAAATCCTAATACTAAACCTACGGCTCCACCCAGAAATGTAATAACTACAGGTAGCACTAAATAGTGCAATAAAAGCTGATTTCTTCGCACTCCCATGGAATAAAGTGCTCCGATAACACTGCTTTCCGTTTCAATGCTATGTACTACAAATACGGATATTACATAGGTAAAAAGAATCATGACAATAATTCCCGCCACGAAACCTGCCAGCTTATTAATCAGCACATCATTTACGGAAGCCCCTACTCTGGGATTATTCTCCTTGGGTACAAAGCTTGTCAGATTATCGATATCAACGGTAAAGTACTCATCCAGCATATCCAAAGCTTCCTCCTGAAGCTCCTTCACACCGTCCACCAGCTCTACGGTGCCATCTGCGGCCTCTGTTACCGCATCCGTATACTCTTGGATTCCATCTTTGAAATCCTGTAAGTCCTGTAGCATCTCCTTGGTATCCTGAAGGCTATCCTTCAGCTTGCCATCCACAATAGAGTTTTCCGCCGTTAATTTATCCAGCTCTGCTTCGAAATTATCTGCAGTTAAGGTTATCCCCAGTTCGCTTTCCGCCAATTGCTCATTTGTCATCTCCAGCATAGCATCAAACAGTTTATTGGTTCCGTCCACGATTGGATGACTGGATGAATATAAAACACTCATCCCGTAAGTTAGCTGCTGGCTTCCCAAGGATGCTTGCTTAACCGCAGCTGTATACCCAAGTACTCCGTCACGGAATGCCGTTAATTCCGCCAACTGCTGCGCATCTCCGGCTACCATCGGTTCCATCATGGCAAATATCTGATTCACACCGGCATTCAAACCATCGTTATGCTTCACAATCTCCGACAGTCCACCGCATAAATCTCCGCTACCGCAAGATAAATCATGGACACCATCCACATATTCCTTCATGCCGTCCTTAAAGTCCCGCAAACTCTGCAAGCTTTCCTTGGTATCCTGAAGTCCCTGCTTCGTTTCTCCACTGTAGGCCGCCGGATTTTTCATCATCTTATCCAGCTGTGCTTCAAAAGAAGCTTCTTTCAAGGTTACTGCTATCCCATTATCTGCAAATCCTTCATTTGCCTGGTCCAGCATCGCCTCAAACAGGCTGTCTGCCGCATCAGTCAATTCTTCATTATGTTCCGAAAGCTCTGCCAAACCATCTGCAAGTTCCTCACAGCCGTCAACCAGTTCTTCCAGACCATCTTCCATCTCTGTCTTACTTTCCTCTAATTCCTCTAACATCTCCAGAAAGTAAGTATCCTCTACAAGACTTCTGTCCAGCTCAAACTCCTGCAGCATCTCCTTCAGCTCATCATCTGTCATTTTTCCGTTCAGCAGATAACTATAGCAATATTCTTCCGTCCGGAAGCTTTTTCCTTCCGCCTTCATACGGTTATAATCCACATCATTTATGAACCCCGTTCCAAACAGAAAACTATCGGAGCCGGTATCTGACATCTTTTCATAAACGGCGTCATAGTCCGGCGTGCTTCCAAGACCTGCCACCATATAGGAATGTCCTCCAACCAAAAAGGCATCTCCCACCTTCACACCATGAGAATCCGCAAAATGCTGCTCTAATAAGATTTCTCCGGGTTCTGCTGTTTCCGCGCCGTCTCTCGCAGTAAACAGATTGGCTAATTCTCGTTGACGCATAATACGAATTACTCCACCATCCGCGTCATAGTCCATGGAAAAGTTCCTTTCTATGGTAATGCCGGCCGCCTCCAAGGCATCCAATTCCTTGTATGTCAACGGAACAAACACGCTAAACTGTCCATCCTCCAGATGGTTCTCCCTCTGTCCGCGCTCCACGTTTTGAATCACCAGCTCTGCGCCGCCAATCATAGCAACAATCATATACATACCTAACACAATCAGCAAAAACAGTGCCAGGTATCTCATAAAGTTTTCCTTCAGTTCCCGAAGGACTCTTCTGCCTAATAACCTCTGCATTCTATAAATCCTCCAACTCTGACGCCGGAATTCTTGTCTCATTTAAGTAATTCTTTCGAATCTGACCATCTTTCAGAAAGATAACCCTATGTACCATATTTTTGATTGCGTTGTTATGCGTCACAATCAGCATTGTGGTTCCATATTTCACATTCAATTTTTCCAATAAAACCAAGATATCTCTGGAGGTCTGAGAATCTAACGCACCCGTAGGCTCATCACACAAAAGAAGCTTTGGATTCTTAATCAGAGCTCTTGCTATGGCACAGCGTTGCTGTTGTCCGCCGGACAGCTGGGACGGGAATTTATTCTGATGCTCCGTTAACCCTAACGCATCCAGCAGTTCATCTATATCCAAAGGATCCTTGGTTAAGTACTGACAAACCTGAATATTCTCCCGTACCGTCAGATTCGGCACCAAATTATAAAACTGAAAAATAAAACCCAAATTGTCTCTTCTGTAATCCGATAACGCCTTACCTGATAATCCTCGAATCTCCTTGCCGTCCACCAGTATGGAACCGCTATCCATGGTATCCAGACCGCCAATGCAATTAAGCAATGTTGATTTTCCGGAACCACTGGTTCCCTGAATTACACACATTTCTCCCTGCTCTACACCTGCCGTCACCCCCTTTAAAACCTGAATGTAGCTTCCTCCTTCGCCATAGCTCTTCTTTACATCTTTCATCTCTAAATACATATCTATCTCTCCCTTTCCTTTTACATAACACTGTTATGTAAATGTTATGTTTATAGGACTGATTACTCAGTCCTAAGTAGTGTACAATCCATACCAGCCACTCATCATATAAGTAACTGCCTGACTCATGAAACGCACAGCTTCTTCTTCCTCATCAATGTGCGTTATCATATAAATAAAAATATCAATCTGCTCATGGGCCAACCAATGAACGAATCTGTCATCAATCACCTTATCCGGGTACGCCAAATGCATTTTATCTGCCATGCTGCGGTAATGCATCTCCGTTAATTCGATAAACTCATCTGCAATAGACTCGTAACGGGTTCCCTGACTTTTTGTCAGCACAAGTAAAATGTCATCTCTATACCGGTACATTAGGTGAATCATCTCTTTGGCAATCTCAAAATCATCCGCCTCTCCTCTTTCAGGTAGCGTCAAGCGCCCACTATTCTCCGCCAGGACAACTTCCTCTTCAAAATGTCCTCTTACAATGCCGTAAACAGACTGCACAGCCTCACCGATCACCGCATCAAATAATGCCGCCTTATCTTCAAAGAAGAAATATAAAGCGCCGGTTGTTACACCTGCATTTTTGCAAATATTACGGAGCGATGCCTTCATATACCCCTTCTCCATAAATTCATCTCTGGCACTTTGTAAAAGCTTACTTCTTGTTTCTTTATCCTGCTTCATACATATCACCTTACATAACAGTGTTATCAGATAACACCGTTATGTTACTATACTCTTTCCCATTTGTCAATTCAGATTCCCAAATATTTTCCGATTCTTTCTTCTCCCAAAACACCATTACTTTGACTCATTTTCATCTCCTCTATCTACAAAAAATACCGCAATAGCTTTACTATTATATCTTTACAGACTTATAGTAAAACTATTACGGTAGTTTGTAGAAACATTCACCCTATCGTGAATTTATATAAGCATCTGAATTCATACCGGCTGATTATATCACAGTTCTTCTACTCATTCACCCCTTCTGTTTCAGTGCTTTCTTCCTCATAGATCACAGTCTCTGTGGTAGCCACAAAGGCATCGCCTTCTTTTAACTGAAACTGTCTTACCAGCTCTTCCATATTGGTAGATTGTGCTGCAAGCTCTTCACTGGTTGCAGATACCTCCTGCGCCGTTGCTGAGTTCGCCTGAACTACTTCGGAGATACGAACAATACCTGCATCTGCCTGTTCCATAGACTCCGCCTGCATTGCTGCCGCTTCACTGATGATCTTAGATGCATCCGCAATATCATGGATGGATTCAACCACATTTGCCAATACTTCCGCAGTTCTGTGAGCTGCCTGATTACCATTTTCAATCTCATTCAATGAGCTTTCAATCAACGCTCTTGTATTCACTGCAGACTTCGCACTCTGTTCAGCAAGGTTACGAATCTGCTCAGCTACTACAGCAAATCCTCTTCCTGCATCGCCTGCTCTGGCTGCCTCGATTGCTGCATTTAAAGACAATAGATTTGTCTGACTTGCAATATCCTCAATTTCAGAAATGATATGTCCAATCTTTTCAGAGGTCTCACTGATGCGGTTCATGGCTTCTGTCATGGTTGCCATCTCTTCACGGCTTGCCTCCGCTGCAGTAGCACATTCTCTCGCCTTCGCATAAGCTCCGTCGATTTCACGCACCGCTCCCTCTAATCCATGAGTAATCTCATCCAAAGTGGCCTGCATCTCTTCTACTGATGCCGCCTGATCCGTCGCACCTTCTGCGAGTGCCTGTGCACCTTCCGCAAGATTCGTAGCTCCTGCAGAAACCATGGACGATGCTTCTCTAACATCCTTGAGAGTAGCATCCACTTGAGAATTCATCTCTCTGATTCCCACTAACAATCCGTTAAACTCGCCTACATACTCTTCTTCACAGGTAGAATCAACATTGAAGTTGCCCTTTGCCATCTGTGCAAGAAGCTTCTCTAAATCAGCTACAATCATTTGTAGCTTCGATGTAGTTTCTCCTACAGCGATTACCATATCGCCTACTTCGTCATCTATATCATGCTCCGGAAATGGCGAAGAAATATCTCCCTGAGAGAAAGTCTTCAAACGCTC
>SVFG01000084.1 GCA_015056975.1 Lachnospiraceae bacterium
GAGGAGCGCGCACACGCTTTATGGTGTGCCAATCTGATTCCCTATCCGCTTGAGAGAAAAGGTTTTGAGGCTTTGTTGGCGGAGGCGGAAGAACGCTTCGGAGACAGTCCCTTTGTTGCTACCACGGAGGAGGGAAAGGTTGTTGGATTCTTTTGCTTTTCCGTCAATTTACAGACAAACGAGGGAATGTTTAAGTTTGTGGTAATTGATGATATGGAAAGAAACAAGGGATATGGCTGCGAAATGTTAAAGCTTGCGGTGAAATATGCCTTTGAAATCGCCAAGGCAGATGGGGTACATCTTAATGTATTCCCTGAAAATACGGGTGCAAAGAAGTGTTATGAAAAAGTGGGATTTAAAGAGAGAACATTGACGGAAAATGCGTTTACATTTAAAGATGAATCCTGGGGAAGATGTAATATGGTTATCACAAAATAGAGAATAGATAGAGGAATGGAAATGACATTCTCCTTTTATGATGTGTATGATTATCCGGTGATTGATACTACGGATATGACACCGTTGCAGGTTGTGGAGGCAATCAATGGTTTAGTGGGGGAGAAAAATTCGTGAGAATAACCATTTGAGGAGGTGTTGCGAATGAAAAAAGTGATTTTAGTACTGCTTATATGTTCCATGTCATTAGTGCTATCAGCTTGTAAGAGTCATGATGATAGCATGGAGCGAGAGACAGTGTCAGATTTTACGGTTGCCACCATTGAGTACATAGAAGATAGTGGTTATAAATTGATTACCAGTGAAATTGGTAAGCTGCATACATTTGATAGTCTGAACCTCAAAGAATCAGAAAGTACATTTGAGGGGGAATGGGTTTATCGAATTGTTTTTAATCCCAAAGCATATACGAAAAATGCCGAAGAATTTGTTATTCTTTTTGGAGAACACAATATATCAATCAACGGAAAAACCTATGAGGGAGATGGTTTCCCATATTCGGAATTGTTAAATTGGGTTTCGGCAAAATATCAATATTTTGATTATGAACTGATTTGTGAATAGTGATGAGTTACAGGGAATAAGTTAAATTTGAATGAATAAAAGACTTTTCGGTTTATAAATCGGGAAGTCTTTTGCTATTGCAATAATGAGCGACATGCACTATAATAATCAATATCTAAAATCTATTGTTAATTCAACTTGGTCGTGGCATTTCGCCAAATGATTCCGGGTAAAACAAATTATAATAGTCAAATAAAAATGATTAATGAGAGCAAAAAGTAACTTATAGGTTGACATACCCTATTAGATAGGGTATATTGTAATTAAAGAAAGGAAAACTAATGACAAGAACGTTTATTCAGACGGATGAATTTGTTAAGAGATGGAAGGAATTAGGACTTACAGATGATGATTTAAGAAGATTGGAATTAATGATTATGAAAAATCCCAAAGAGGGTCCTGTAATACAAGGAACAGGGAAACTTCGTAAATTGAGGTTTGCTTATGAGAATATGGGAAAGAGTGGAAGTGCCAGAGTTTGTTATGTAGATTTCCTTGTTTTTAGGACAGTATATCTAATTACGGCATATGCCAAAAATGAAAAGGACAATCTTACTCAAAAAGAATGTAATGAAGTAAAGAAATTAATTAATATTTTGGAAAATAGTTTAGCAAGGAGGAACGATTATGAGTAAAGTATATGAAAGCATTATGGCAGGTCTTACAGAGGCTGTAGAAGATGCGCAAAGTAAAGATAATAAACTGAGAAGACGCGTAGTAACCATAGTTCCGGTAAAGGAGTATAGTGCATCAGAAATTCAGGCAATCAGGAAAAGTACCGGATTATCCCAAAGATTGTTTGCGGGTTATATGGGAGTGTCTGATAAGACGGTCGAAGCTTGGGAAGCCGGTAAGAATCGTCCTTCCGGTGCAGCAAGCAGATTGCTCACCATGATGGAGATGGATGCGGATTTAACGAAAGAGTTTCCGTTTGTGAAGGTTTTAGATTAGGTATCAATATTAAAGAAAGAATAAGAAATTCTGAAAGACATATTAAGTTTTGATATATATAATTTCTGAGTATAAAGTATTTTGTAAAGCGAGGAAATATACATGTTACCAACCAAAGAAGAAGCAGAAAAGGAATTACAGATAGCAGGAGAATTAAATCCGGGACCATGGGTGAAGCATTCCTTAAATACGGGAATAGCAGCGAGGAATATAGCAGAAAGAATCCCCTCATTAGATGCAGATAAAGCTTATATCTTTGGAATTTTACATGATATCGGAAGGCGCGTGGGAATAGTGAGCATACCCAAGCATGCATATGAGGGCTACAGATATTGTATGGAGAAGGGCTGGGATGAGGTCGCAAAGATTTGCATGACGCATTCCTATGAATTGATGGAGGACGATTTTAACTATGAGCCTTCCACGGAGGAAGAAGTTGCAATCAAAGAGTACATTATGGATTGTGAAGCAGATGATTATGACAGATTGATTCAAATATGTGACTCCCTGGCGACAGACTATGGTTTTGTAATTCTTGAAAAGAGATTCGTTGATGTAACCAGAAGATACGGAATTTGGGAAGGCACTGTAGAGGGCTGGAATAAAAAGTTTGAAATTAAGGAAAATTTTGAAAAAGTCATGGGATGCTCAGTTTACGATGTATTGCCGGATATCGGCAGGACAACCCTTTTGTCTCCTCCGCCATGGAAGCCGCCTGTGAAGTAATGACAAATATGCTTTTACACCTAGGAGAATAGTTATGACAACCAATATTTATTTTATCAGACATGCGGAGCCAAATTATGAAAACCACGACGATGTGTCGAGGGAACTTTCGGAAAAGGGATTAAAGGACAGAAAGCTTGTCACAGATTTCCTGATGGACAAACGAATCGATGTTGTGTTATCCAGCCCTTTCAAAAGAGCGATGGACACCGTTAGAGATTTTGCAGAGAGAAATAATCTTGAAATCATTCCCGTGGAGAAATTTAGGGAACGGAGAGTAGATAGTGAGTGGATAGAGGACTTTAACTCTTTTAGCAAAAGACAATGGGAAGATTTTGGTTACAAATTGTCTGATGGTGAATGCTTAAGAGAAGTGCAAGAACGCAATATTGCTGCAATATCCTCTGTTATTGAGAAGCATAAGGGCAAGAATGTGGTGGTAGGTAGTCATGGAACTGCATTAAGCACCATTATTAATTTTTATGACAAGAGTTTTGGTTATCAACAATTTGATGAAATCAGATATTTAATGCCTTGGGTGGTGCAATTTACTTTTGAAGAAACAAAATGTATTGAGATTAATAAATACAATTTGTTTGAGATGTAACTTGTGCCCGATGCATTTGAAATGTTCTATGTGATAAGAGAGGAAGTGTGCAATGAGCTACAGAATAAGAGCCATGCGGCCGGAAGACAAAGATGCTGTTCTTAAAATGATGCGTGTTTTTTATGCTTCCGATGCTGTTTTCAGCAACGGTTCAGAAGAGATATTCAGGGCAGATATTGAGCAGTGTACAAAGGAGAATCCCTACTTGGAGGGCTATGTTTTTGAGGATTCAGGAAGTTCTGCAAAAGAATTACAGGGATATGCCATGGTGGCAAAAAGCTTTTCTACAGAATTTGGAAAGCCGTGTATATGGATAGAGGATATTTATATAAAAGAGGAATCTAGAGGGCTTGGTATCGGAAGTGTCTTTATACAGTACATGAAAGAAAAATATACAGATTGCATTTTTCGCCTGGAGGTGGAAGAGGAGAACGAGCAGGCTGTCAGGGTATATAAAAAGTGTGGATTTACCTTTTTACCTTATAAGGAAATGAAGAGGTAACATATTAATAAACGCAAGAATTGTTTATAATTCCACAATATTTGATGTGCGGGAGTGCGTCTTAACTGTTATAATGGGAGCGTAAATGAAGTTTTACGCAAAAGGAGAATGAGCTATGAGAAAGAAAAAGATATTATTATTTGCGGTTGTTTTGGCAATGTTTATGACAGCATGCGGTTCTAAGGAGCCGGGTGAAGCGACTGCAGAGCCTTCCGTATCACAGGAGGCAGAGGCGACACCCACCCCTACCCCTGAGGCAACACCGGAAACGACAGAGAAGGAACCCGAGAAAGAGGTTGTTTCTACACCTGCACCGGTCACGGAAGAGAAGAAGGAAGAGGAAATTATTGTTACAGAGACACTTGGAAGTGTACTTGCAGCACACAATATGAAGGCTGGTACCTGTTTGTCAGAGCAGATGCTCAACAATAAAAAGTGCACAGATTTCATTTTGGAGAATTTCAACAGTATTACCTTTGAGAATCACTTAAAGCCGGATTACATTCTGGATCAGAAGGCAAGTAAGGCGGCAGGAGATATTGTAGTAAAGTTCAGTGATGCTACGGTGAACATGTTAAAGTGGTGTGCGGACAATGGTATGGCAGTGAGAGGACATACTCTCATCTGGCACAGCCAGACTCCTGACTGGATTTTCTACGAAGGATTTGATACAAAGAATGAGATGGTAAGCAGAGATGTTATGCTTGCACGTATGGAGAGCTATATCCGACAGACCTTTGAGCTTTTGGAGGATATGGGTTATCTTGAGATGTTCTATGCGTACGATGTGGTAAACGAGGCATGGGAAGATAACGGCACCAAGCGTAACAGCAAGTGGCTTCAGACAATCGGTGAGGACTATTTATGGCAGGCATTCTATTTTGCCGATAAGTATGCTCCTGATTATATCGATTTGTATTACAACGATTTCAACGAGCAGTTTAAGACAGAGACCCTTTACAATTTTGTACAGACCTTGGTTGACGAAGACGGTAATTATCTGATTGATGGTGTTGGCTTCCAGGCACATCTCTATACAGAGGATGATCTGGAGCAGTATTTCCATACTGTTGAGAGATTGGGCTCCACAGGCCTTAAGGTGTGTCTGACAGAGCTTGATATCTGTCTTGGTTCCTATCCGATTATTAAGCAGCCTACAGAGGAAAATTTGAAGGCGCAGGGACAGCATTATTACAATCTGTTAAACGGTTTGTTTGCTTTGGCAGATGAAGGAAAGGTAAATATGGATTCCCTGACCTATTGGGGATTTGTAGACCAGCTTTCCTGGAGAAGAGAGAGAAGCCCCATGCTTTTGGGCGCAGCATTCAAGCCTAAGTATGCATACTACGGTGCACTGCAGATGAAGGAATATGCAGGATTTGATGAATAGAAATAATAGAATGACACTCGGTTATTTGCCGGGTGTCATTTTTAGTTTTGATTAAGTTGTATAGAATGTAGCGTTTGAATATTGAACCTTATGTTAAATAATACTTCCGGTATTCTCTGGGAGAACAATCCCGATATTGCTTGAAAACACGATTAAATGTAGAAATACTCTTAAAGCCTGCCTGATAGGAAATATCTGTGATGGCGAGGTTGGAGTCAGATAATAAAATCTGTGCTCGTTTAACACGTTGCAGGGTCAGGTACTCTACGAAATTATAGCCGGTTGCCTGCTTGAAAATTCTGGAAAAATAGCAGGAACTGAAACCGATGTAATCTGCTACGGATTCTAAAGTGAGCTCCTGTTCACAGTTTTCAATAATATAGCTGCAGGCGACATTAATTTTGTCGTTGGTACTGTTGTTTACCGAGGCGTTGCGGGCGGTATCTTTAAGTACCGTTTCTTTGATGTAGGTGCCAAATTCCATAAACATTTCATAGAGACAAATTAATTCTTCCACACCGCTGAAAACCTCGTTGCGTTCCTGAACCGAAAGCATGTGTCTGATATGTACCAGCATGCTTTGGGTAAGGGAAGGGTTTTCTACCTGTCTGATATGATGAAAAGTACGGAACAGGTTCATAAAGGGCGCAAAATCGGGTAGATCATTAAAGACAGAGGTGTTAAATTGCAGACCGATAATGCGGTTTTCCTCGTTGCTTACGGTTTCATGGAGCTCGCCGGGCCAGATAAACAAAACATCTCCGGGATGTAATTCGTATGTATTCTGATTAATGCGCAACACGGGCGGTTTGCCGGGAGCGGCTCCGGTGTCGGGATAGGCTGCAATTTCTACATATTTATGCCAGTGAAGAGGAAACTGGCGCGGAAAAGAATCGGGATGGATGGTATTGACTATTCGGTTAAAATGATGATCTTCAAAGTTCTTCGGACTCGTCATTTTTTGTTCTCCTTCCTCAAAAAATACTAGCTATTATTATTCATATTTTACTTTAAAATTGTTGCGGTGTCAAGTTCTGGGAAATTTGATTCTTGATAATGTCAAAAAATGATAAATTAATAACAATCAATAAGTAGTCTAAAGAGAAAAAAATGATTATAATTTAGAAAAAGCCAGTGCCGGACGGGCGCGGAAGGGAGCTTAAATGAGGACAAATAATTTGGAGCACAGAAAAGCAAAATGCATTGTACGTTTTACGGATGAACAGGGAAATGTATTAGCAGGGAAGAAAATACATATGAAGCAGACCAATCATGAGTTTTTGTTTGGATGTGGAGCATTTGATACATTGATTTATACCAATCCGTTTCCGGGAATGAATCCTGAAGTGCTAAAGCCCAGGATTGACAAGTGGCTTGCATTATATAATTATGCAACACTACCTTTTTATTGGGGAGGTTTTGAGCCGAAGGAAGGAGAACCGGAAATTGCAAGCCGTATGAAAGCGGCAAGCTTTTTGAAGGAGCATAATGTGAAGGTAAAAGGGCATCCGCTCTGCTGGCATACGGCATGTGCAGATTGGTTGATGGAGTATGATAATAAGACAATTTTGGAGAAGCAGCTTAAGAGAATTGAGCGTGATGTGACAGCCTTCAAAGGTACTATAGACATGTGGGATGTCATCAATGAAGTGGTAATTATGCCTATCTTTGATAAATATGACAATGCCATTACAAGAATATGTAAGGATCTCGGACGTGTGGGTATTATCAAAGAAACCTTTGCTGCGGCAAGAGCTGCTAATCCGGATGCAGAGCTTTTGCTAAACGATTTCAATACAAGTATCTCTTATGAGATTTTGATTGACGGTTGTCTGCAGGCAGGGGTACCCATTGATACCATAGGTATTCAGTCCCATCAGCATCAGGGTTATTGGGGAGCAGAGAAGCTTGCGCAGGTATTGGAGCGTTATGAACACTTTGGTCTTCCGATTCATTTTACGGAGAATACATTGGTATCCGGTGACTTGATTCCTCCTGAGATAGAAGATTTGAATGATTGGCAGGTGCCTGAATGGCCGTCCACGCCCGAAGGTGAAGAGCGTCAGGCGAATGAGACAGAGGAAATGTATCGTATTTTGTTTGCGCATCCCAAGGTGCAGGCGATTACCGGATGGGATTATACGGATGGTGCATGGCTTGGTGCGCCCAGCGGAGTGCTCCATAAGGACGGAACCGTGAAGCCTGTATATGAGCGTTTGATGAAGCTTATCAGAGGCGAGTGGTGGACAGATTGTGAAATCTGCACGGATGAGAACGGATTTGCCACTGTGGAAGGCTTTAAGGGTGATTATGTTCTGGAAACAGAAGACGGTCAGGTACAATTTAAGCTTACCGCCGGCATGGAAGAGCAGAATTTGGTGATAAAGAGGTAAGATAGGAAGTTATGAGAGCGAAATACGTAACAGATATGACATCGGGAAGTCCCATGAGGCACATCCTGCGTTTTGCAATGCCGTTGCTTTTGGGAAATCTTTTCCAGCAGCTTTACAATATGGTGGATTCCATTGTCGTTGGAAATTATGTAGGAAAGGATGCGTTGGCTGCGGTTGGTACCTGCGGTTCCCTAAACTTTTTGTTCTTTTCCTTAAGTTCCGGTCTGGCCATCGGTATCGGTATTATTGTTGCACAGTATTTCGGAGCAAAGGATGATAAAAATGTGCGAAGTACCATTGCCAATTCGTTTTATGTATTGGCATCAGCTGCACTTACCGTGAGCCTGCTTGGATTTCTGTTTACACCGGCACTACTAAAACTGTTATCAACGCCGGAGCATGTTTTGGGCGATGCAGTATTGTATATGAGAACGACCTGTGTTGGTATCATCGGAATTGCTTTTTACAATGGTGTGGCAGCTATATTGCGTGCACTGGGAGATTCCAGAACACCGCTTTATTTTTTGATGTTGTCCAGTATTATCAATGTTGGACTGGATTTGTTTTTTGTGCTGTCACTGGATATGGGTGTGTTCGGTGTGGCGCTTGCTACCATTATTGCCCAGGCGGTTTCTGCAATCACAAGCTTGATTTATGCTTATCATAAAGTGTCGTATTTTAGGTTGTCAAAAGCAGAACTCAAGCCGCAGCCGAATATTATTGTAAAGTCTTTCAGACTGGGTGTACCGGTGGCTCTGCAGAATTCCATGATAGCAATTTCGTGTATGGTATTACAGGGATTTGTAAATACCTTTGGAGAAACCGTAATGGCGGCATACACCATTATCAATAGGATTGAACAATTGGTAAATCAGCCGTATGGTTCTTTGGGAATGGCGCTTACAACCTATGCCGGACAAAATATGGGAGCAGGCAGTATTGAGAGGGTAAAAAAGGGCTTTAGGCAGTCTATACTTGTAGTTTTGACCTTTAGTTTGATTCTCTTACCTATCGCATATTTCTTTGGACCTCAGATAGTAGGTATTTTTGTGAAGGAGCAGGAGGTAATTGACATTGCTTATCGTGCACTTCGGATAACCAGTCTGTTCTATTTTGGTCTGGGAATGATCTATGTACCGAGAGCATTGCTTAACGGTTGTGGTGATGCGGCGTTCTCTATGATAAACGGAGTGACGGAAGTGGCCTGCAGAATTTTGTTCGCGGTAATATTTACAAGTATACCTTTCCTGGGTTATTGGGGAATCTGGATGACAACGGGTGCGACATGGTCTGTGACAGCAGTTGTATGCGTGCTACGGTATTTTCAGGGAAAATGGAAGGTGAAATCTATCACGAAGAGAGCTTGATATATAAAGCCGGCAAATTGCACAAATAATAGACCGTGTTGCATTGTCGATATTCACGAAAATAAGTTAAGAAATTAAAATTTACTGACATTTTTTTGCTTGATTTGTTAAAATGTGGTTATAACTATAGTAGGAAACAGATTAAGCATAGAAAGGAAGATGTCGGTGTTTGCAAAAGGCGAATATGTAGTATGTGGCAATAAGGGTGTCTGTGTAGTAGATGATAGAACTACACTGAATCTTTCCGGGGTAGACAAAGAGCGTGAATACTATATTTTAAAACCGGTCTATGTGTCCGGAAGTACCGTGTATATCCCCGTGGATACAGCCAATGGTTCCATGCGCAAAGCACTTAGCAGAGAACAGGTAGATGAATTGATTCACGGAATTAAGGATATACCATTGCTTGACACTACAAATGATAAGCTGTTGGAGCAGGAATACCGTGATTGTATTAAGGCAAATTGCTGTGAAGAACTGGTAAAGGTACTCAAGACGATATATCTGCGCAAGCAGAAGAGATTGGAGAACGGTAGAAATGTGACGGCAGTAGATGCCAAATACTACAAAATGGCGGAAGATACATTGTATGGAGAATTGGCAATTG
>SVFG01000085.1 GCA_015056975.1 Lachnospiraceae bacterium
TGAGGAGAGAACCTTTACCACCAAGGAATTCGATCTTTTGACCTTCCTTGCAGAGAATCCCAACCACGTATTTACCAAGGATGAGCTCTTTAGGGAAATCTGGGACATGGATTCCATCGGTGACATTGCCACCGTAACCGTGCACATCAAAAAGATTCGCGAGAAGATTGAGGCGGACACCGCGAAGCCTCAGTATATCGAGACGATTTGGGGCGTGGGGTATCGGTTTAAGGTGTAGAGCAAGGGCGGTTACTTTTTTGTGTCTTGGATATACGCAATCAAAATCGATACAACTATGGCAAGAACCAAGAGTACGATTGACAGGAGGGCGACTGTATGAAAGTATTCTTATGTGGCGGTGGAGCAGACATTCAAACAATAGAAGCAAACAAGAGACTGAATGAGGTAATAGATCATTCAAAACCTTGTCTGTATATCCCGCTTGCAATGGAACCGGAAAAGTATGACAGCTGTTACGAGTGGATAACCGGAGAATTAAGTGCTGTTGAGATTCCCGGTATTGAAATGGTGCGAAGTGCTGAGGAAATACTGTCAAAGAATTTGAAGGATTACAGCGTGCTATTCATTGGAGGAGGCAACACCTTTAAATTGTTAAGGGATTTGAAAGTAAGCGGAGCCTTTGAAAAAATCAAGGAATATCTGAATAACGGTGGAGTTGCCTTTGGCGGCAGCGCGGGAGCGATTATCTTTGGCAGGGATTTAGAGGCGTGCCGGCTTGATGATGCAAACGAGGTGAATCTGACTGATATAGATGGTTTTGATGTATTAAACGGAATATCCATATTGTGTCATTATACCAACAGAACAGCCGAAAAGGATGAACAAAGCAAGCAGTATCTGTTAGAATTATCTAAGCGTAGAAAAGCGGTAGCCCTGCCGGAAGAAGTTACGCTGTTTGTAAATGATGAGGGTGTAGAGGTTATCGGAGACAGGCCATGTTATTTATTTGAAGATGGCGTGATGGAGACCGTATATCATGAATGAATACATAAAGAATTTAAATCGCATTGAGTTTGTTGTGACAATGGCGTGTACCGGAAAGTGTAAGCACTGCTCGGAAGGTGAGCATACCGGCTGTACAGGTCATATTGATAAGGATATTGCCGTAGCGTCAATCCGCGAGGTGTGTGAGCACTACAAAATTGAGTCTCTGATGACCTTTGGCGGAGAGCCCCTGCTTTATCCGGAGGTGGTGTGTGCCATTCACCGCACTGCAAAGGAGATGGGAATCCCCCAGAGGGATTTGATTACAAACGGTTACTTTACCAAGGATACTGACAGAATTGAGGAAGTGGTGAAACAGCTGGAAGAGAGCGGTGTCTGTCAAATCTTATTGTCTGTGGATGCCTTTCATCAGGAGACCATTCCTCTTGAGCCGGTGAAGTATTTTGCCCGGTGTGTGGCAAACTCAAAGATAAATATCAAATTAAGCCCCGCCTGGCTTGTAAGCAAAGAGGACAACAATCCCTACAATGTAAAGACAAGAGAGGTTTTAAAAGCATTTGAGGATTTGAAGATTCCGGAAGGGTCAGGAAATGTGATTTTCCCCAGTGGAAACGCCCTGAAATATCTGGAAGAGTATTTTGATGAGAATGTGGAGTATTCAAGTCCCTATGAGGAAGACCCGAAGGATATCAGAGCCATTAGCTTTTCACCGGATGGAGAGGTTCTCAATGGTAATGTTTATCAGAAAGGGATTCTGGATATTTTGAGGGATTATCAACCGTAAAGGTATACAGTGAAAAGTATTGACAGAAATGAAAACAGAATGTATCATAAAAGTATAAAAAGGGTGTTGCCGATAGACGGCTAGTCCTTAGTATTAGGTGTACAAAAAGTAACCGTTACCTTGGCTTGGGCGGTTACTTTTTTGTGTCTTGGATATACGCTAACAAAATCGTTACAACGATGGTAAGAACCATGAGCACGATTGAAAGGATTTCAAAATCACTCATAAGTCAGCCCTCTCTTTCGTAAGATTTCCCGGTAAAGCAAGGGATTTCTATGTAAACAGAGGGTCACAGTCCCTCTGTTGGAAGGACTAACCGCTACCGTTATGGCAACACCCGTGCAAATAATATAGCAAAAAATATAACAATTTACAATAGAAATAGATGACGAAATAGCGATAATTGATGAAATGAATATATTTGATATAATTAATGTAAAGAGAAGAAAAAGGTAGGCGTTGGTACTGCTTAATGCGTAATGCAACCCAAAGTTTACAAAAAGAACGATGAAAATGCTGGGTTGCCACAGCGTTCTACGCTATGATTTGCTCATAACAAAACACGAAAAGGAGTAACGTTATGACGACAGGTGAAAAAATTGCAAAGCAGAGAAAAGAATTGAATTACACACAGGAGCAGTTGGGAGAAATCTTAGGGGTATCCCGCCAGTCCATCAGCAAATGGGAGTCTGACATTGCATACCCCGAGACGGATAAGCTGATTAAGCTGGGAAAGCTCTTTGATTGTTCCATGGACTATCTTCTCAATGATGATATCACGGACAAAACAGGAGTGCAGACAGAGGAAGCGGTTCCGGTTGTAGAGCAGATACGCACTGCTATTAAGAAGCAGTTTAGGGAGAGAAAGAGCGAAAAGATGCTGTGCGGTATGCCGCTGTATCACATCGGGCGGGATGCAAGGGGCTTTTTTGCCATTGGTTTCAAGGCAAAGGGCGTCTTCGCCATCGGTTTTCGGGCAAGCGGCGTGGTGGCATTAGGTTTGCTTTCCATAGGTATCTTGTCTATTGGTTTGTTGTCCTTAGGACTTATCGCTATAGGTAACCTGGCGCTTGGACTGGTGGCAGCGGGCAGTATTGCGCTGGGACTTCTGGCAGCAGGTGCTATCAGTATCGGTATCGTTTCGTTCGGGGCCCTTTCCATCGGACAGTTTTCTGCAGGTGCGTTGGCACTGGGTAACTACGTAGCGGTGGGTGACCACGCAAGAGCCATGATTGCCATCGGTGAGTCGGAGGCTGTGGGAAGCGTGTATCAGCATTTGGGTGATTTGGCCACCGCAGACAAAGCCTTTGTGCGTAGCTGGCTGGATGCCAATGTGCCCGCATGGCTGTCCTGGGCAAAGGCGATATTTAAGCTTTTTATAGGGTAAATGCTATTGACAGACAACTGTGACTGTGATAATGTTTTGTAAAACAATTAAAGGCTGTGAAAAGAAAAGTAGATAGTAAGATATGTTACAGAGAGCCGGCGGAAGGTGAGAGTTGGCACAGAAGGTACTATTGAAAATCATCTTGGAGCTGCGTACCGACTGCATGTTTGCATAGGCTACGACGGGAATGCCCGTTACAGCATCAGAGTATCGAATGTTCATTCCGTACTTGCAGAGGTTTGCATCGCGAGGTGCAGATAAATTAAGGTGGTATCACGAAGCGTAAGCTATCGTCCTTGAAATAAACGCAAGGAGGGTAGCTTTTTTTATAGTATCAAATAATGTGGGCATTGCGCTTGCAGGAATGCCCCGTTGAGGATGAAGTCACATCAATTTAAAATGACTACAGGAAGGAGAGAGGTCAAATGGAATATGTATTAAAAAACGGAAACAAAGTCAATATACGTGCCCCCAGAGTGGAGGATGCAGAGCAATTGGTTTATGTGATGAAAACGGCGGACTGCGAAACCCGTTTTTTGGCAAGGAACCCTGGGGAATTTACCACCACGGTGGAGAGGGAAAAAGAGATTATAGCAAACGTATTGAACAATAAGAACAGTGCATGGTTCATGCCGGAGTATAATGGTAAGATTGTGGGTCAATGCTCTGTGGGAATCGTCCGTAACAACGACAGATACCGCCATAGGGCAGCGGTGGCATTTATCCTGTTGCAGGAATACTGGGGACTTGGTATCGGCGGCAAAATGATGGAAGAATGTATTAAGTGGTGTACCGCTCACGGTATCACACAGATAGAGTTGGACGTTGTGAAGGATAACGAAAGAGCCCTGAAAATGTATCAGAGCTTCGGCTTTGAAATTGTGGGTACTCAGCCCAAGGCGTTGCGCTATCCCGACGGAACCTACGCAGATGAGTATTTGATGGTGAAGATGTTGTAAGGAGGTAAAAGCATGATAACAGACACCTTTGATAACTTAACTGAGGAAATCATAAAAGTGCCCGGAAATGAAGACGCAAAAAAGGTAGATGCATGTATACTCACTTTTTCTCATGTAATTTTGAATCATGTATTACAGAATTATGAATGTCATAAAATAGGTGATTTATATTCCTCCAATGGAGCAAATCCTGTTTATGGCTTTGAGTATGAAGGAAAAAATTTTGCAGTCTACATGTCCTATGTAGGAGCACCGGCATGTGTTGCAGATATAGAAGACACCTTATCGCTTATAAATACGGATAAGTATGTAGTGTTTGGTGGGGCCGGTTGCTTAAATAAAGAAATTGCACGCGGAAAAGTCATGGTTCCAACTGCCGCATACAGAGATGAAGGAACATCCTACCATTATGCATCTGCTTCCGATTACATAACAGTAAAAAATGCAGAGGTAGTAGCGTCCTTTATGGAGTCGGCAGGGTTGCCTTTTGTGAAGGGAAAAACCTGGACCACTGACGCTGTTCACAGAGAGACCAGAGGCAATTTCGAGAAACGTAAGAAGGAAGGTTGCATTTCAGTGGAAATGGAATGTGCTGCAGTTCAGGCAATGTGTGATTTCAGAAATTTAAATGCTTACTTTTTCTTTACAAGTGGTGATTTGCTGGACGCTCCCGAGTGGGATGCCCGAATGAAGAAAAAGCAGGTGAAGGGTACGCAGCATGACGCAGGACATTTTGATATTGCTCTTGAATTGGCCCGGTATATCGCAGAGTAAGATGAGTGGGAGAACATTATTTATGTTCTCCTTTTTTCGTTCTAAAAGAGAAAAATTTCAATTCCCTCTTGATGTTAATTAATTTATACTAGTGATAGGATGTACTCAGGAGGTGAAAAAATGCTGTCACTAAATCTTTATGAGCTAAGAAAAGCGAAAGGAATTACCCAAAGCCATTTGGCAGAAATTATGATGTCCCTTATGCCGAAAGAAAGCACCTATACGGGAATTGACATTAGTAGGACTATGATTGAGGACGGTAAGAGTCGCTTTCGGGAAAAAGAGTTTAAGACCACCTTTGAATGTAGAGACGGCTATGAATACGGAGCAAAGGGAAAATATGATGTTGTGGTTTGCCAGGCATTTTTGAGGGAACTTTCTGATCCGAAGAAGATGTTAAAAAATATGCTTGTAGCGTTGAAGCCGGGAGGTCTCATCATTTGTATTGAGGTAAACAGGGAATTGGATAATGCAGGAACAGAGAACCTATTGGAAGACAGAGTATGAAAAAAGAGATAGGGACTATGCAATCGGTATGCGTCTTCCATTTTTGCTTAAGAGTTTGGGAGTGCGCGATATTGAGGTTCGTTTGCAGGATAAAGTAAAGTTTGCAAATCCCGATGAATCCGTAAATTATCACAAACTGCAAACAGCATATTTAAAGGAAAAGCATTTTTGAAGACGACGGGCTTTGTAATTACCTTTGGATGGAAAGGAGCGGAAAATCAATGAACATTCTAGTCTTAGGCGGAACAAGATATTTTGGAATTCCCATGGTGGAGGAGCTTTTGCGTCAGGGTCATGAGGTGACTCTTGCCACCAGGCAGATAACGCAGGACAAATTCGGTGATGCGGTAAAGCGCATACAGGTGGAGCGGACGAACCAGGCATCCATGAAAGAGGCATTTCAAGGAAAATATTTTGATGTGGTGTACGATAAAATAGCCTATTGCTCCAATGACATCAAGTATGCCATGGATGCTGTAGAGTGCGGAAAATATATCTTTATGTCCAGTACATCTGTGTATCTGTCCAAGCAAAAGGAGGTAAAGGAAGAGGATTTTGACGGAGTAAACGGTGAACTGGTTTGGTGCTCCCGATTTGATTTTCCTTATGCTCAGATAAAGCGGCAGGCAGAGTATGCCCTGTGGCAGGAGTACAAGGATAAAAAGTGGTTGGCAGTCCGCTATCCCTTTGTAATCGGGCAGGATGACTACACAGAGAGATTACTTTTCTATGTGCAGCATACCATGAAGGGGCTTCCCATGCATATTGACAATTTGGATGCACAGATGGGCTTTATGGGTTCTGAGGAAGCAGGTAAATTTCTGGCATTTCTGGCAGATAAGGAAATTACCGGTGCCATAAACGGTAGCAGTAACGGCACCATTTCCTTAAGAGAAATCATTGGTTATGTGGAAGAGAAGACCGGTACAAAGGCAATCATCAGTGCGGATGGAGAAGAGGCTCCTTATAACGGAGAGCCGGAGTACAGTATCTGCACAGAAAAAGCCAAAGCATTAGGCTTTGACTTCTCTGACTTGAAGGAAGGGATATTTGATTTACTGGATTATTATATTGCGCTTGTGAAAGCTACGCAGCAATAAGTTCAATTTGATATCCCCCTATATTTGTGATAAAATTTAGGAAACAATCTTAGGAGGTATGATATGGCAAACACGAAAATATTAGATAATTTATTGGAGGATTTTATCCGTCACGGATTGCCGGGCTGTGGCTTGCAGATTTGCAAAAACGGAGAGACGATTTACGAGGGTTACGCCGGTTATTCCGATATTGAGAAGAAAATTCCGGTTACGGCAACAAGCTTATTCAGACAGGCATCCATGTCCAAGCTTCCACTTTATACAACCATGATGATGCTGTATGAGAGAGGATACTTTTTGCTTTCGGACCCCATTTCCAATTTCTTTCCGGAATGGAAGCATTCTAAGAAATACATACGCCATGAAAACGGTTATTTGGATGCAGTACCCACTGACAGACCGGTTACGGTGGCAGATACCCTGTCCATGAAGTGTGGACTGCCCTACTGCAACGGACCGGGAAAGACGGACAACCCTACTCTGCAGGCGATGCAGGAGGCCATGAAGCCTCTTTGGGAAAAGGGACATTTTACCATCAGAGAGCAGGTTGCGGCGATGGCAGAGGTACCCCAGCAGTTTGAGCCGGGAAGTCATTGGTTGTATGGTTTTTCCAGTGAGCTGGCAGCAGGCATTATTGAAGAGGTTTGTCAGAAGTCCATTGATGATGTATTTGAGGAGCTGTTGTTTGAGCCCTTGGAGATGCATGATACCCGTTCCCATTATTTTGAGGGGGCAAAGGAGCGTATGGTGACCCTCTACGGAAAATCTCCCGACAACAAGCTGACACCGATTAATTCTCCTTTGGATGACAAGCATTTGCCCGGAGAGGAGCACCAGTGCGGTTGGGCAAGACTGTTTGCAACGGTAAATGATTATTCCAAGCTCATGCAGATGCTGGCTTGCGGCGGTATGTACAAGGGTAAGCAGATTATGGGCAGAAAGACCATTGACCTGATGCGTACCAATACCCTGACACCGGAAATGCAGAAGGATATCGAGGATACCTACAACGGCGGCTATGGCTACGGCTACGGTGTGCGCACCCTGATTGCACCTGAGAGAGGACATCACAATGGTTCGCTGGGTGCCTTTGGCTGGACGGGCGGTTTTGGTACCTGGTGTGAATCTGACCCCAAGGAGGGCGTATCCATTGTGTACATGCACAACATGATGCCCAATGATGAGCAGTACTATCACCTGCGCGTAAGAAATGCAGCGTACGGATGCTTGGAGTAAGGATAGTGGTATGGAATAAGAGTATTAGCGCAGGCTAAGATTTGCAACATAAAGCTTATGGAAAGGCTGGCGAATTAATATGAAAATCATTTCGTTGGTTGAAAATACTGCATCCAAGGATACCTTGGGTGCGGAACACGGGCTGTCACTGTACATAGAGACGGACCGACATAAAATATTGTTTGATATGGGTCAGAGCAATCTGTTTGAGGAGAATGCGGCAAAGCTTGGCGTGAACCTTGCTGAAGTGGATATTGCCGTGCTTTCTCACGGACATTATGACCACGGCGGCGGACTGAAGAGATTTTTGGAAATCAATGGGAAGGCACCGGTTTATATCAGCCGGTATGCTTTTGAGCCCCATTACAACGGAACTGAAAAATATATTGGATTGGATACATCCCTTGTGCAGAGC
This sequence comes from Lachnospiraceae bacterium, assembly GCA_015056975.1. Lineage (GTDB taxonomy): Bacteria > Bacillota > Clostridia > Lachnospirales > Lachnospiraceae > Acetatifactor. The sequence continues at coordinate 8,129 of SVFG01000085.1, forward strand.
AATCGCCTGATTTTTACGGAGGATATCACGGAGCTAGAAAAGGGACTTACTCTTTTTTCCTGCAATGACCGGAAGAAGAACTATGACCTCGGAAGCTTTGGACTTACCATGATGCAGGATGGTGAATTCCTTCCCGATGATTTTCGCCATGAGCAGTACCTTCTTATCGAAGAAGCGGGCAAAAGGGTTCTCATCAGTGGCTGTTCCCACAAGGGAATCATGGACATTACAGAATGGTTTCAGCCTGATATTTTGGTGGGAGGCTTCCATTTTTCCAAGTTGCCATTGGATGATACCCTGGCAGGATATGCAAGGAGATTGAATGAATATGCCACGAAATTTTATACCTGCCACTGTACCGGTACGGAGCAGTATGCTTTTATGAAGGACTATATGGATAGGCTTAATTACTTGGCGACAGGGCAGAGTATTGAGATATAGTAGTAGAAAGGAGATCAAAGATGAACATAGCAGTAACTTATGAAAACGGACAGGTTTTTCAGCATTTCGGACACACCGAACAATTTAAGGTGTATCACATTGAGGAAGGAAAAATTGTTTCCTCAGAGGTAGTTGACACCAACGGCAGCGGGCATGGTGCCCTTGCAGGATTTCTTTTAGAAAGGGATATTGATGTACTGATTTGCGGTGGCATCGGTGGTGGCGCGCAGATGGCCTTGGCACAGGCAGGCATTCAGTTGTTTGGCGGTGTACAGGGAGATGCGGACAAGGCTGTAGAGAGCTTTGTGCAGGGAAGTCTTGCTTACAATCCTGATGTAAGATGTGACCATCATCATCACGAAGGCGATCATAACTGTGGGGAGCACAGTTGCGGAAATCATACCTGTGGAAATCACTGATAATAAATTGAAAGAATAGAGTAACAAGGGTTGTGAAAATTTTCATAGCCCTTGTTTTTTAACATTTCTTTAACATTTCTCAAAAATCTCACAAACAATCCCGAGCTACAATCAAACCATAAAATCAAGAAAAGGAGATAATTACAATGTCAAAGTTCGTAGAAGCAAATGAAAAGATCGCAGAGGTGGAAAAGCTCTTTGCCAAAGAAGGCGAATCAGCTGAAGATGCTAAGAAAAGATTCTCTCGAGAAAGGTAAGAAGTGTTTAGAGTAGGAATATGAATCAGGAAAATACATTCAGTTACAAATATTCAGCAAAAGAAGCAAAAGAGATACAGGAAATCCGAAACAAATATCTGCCACAGGGTGAGAGCAAATTAGATGAACTCAAGCGGCTTGACCGGGTAGTTCAAAACTCCGGAATGGTGGAATCACTCTGTATAGGTATCGGTAGTCTTTTGATATTCGGTTTGGGAATGTGTCTTGCCATGCAGGTAATCGGAAACGGAGCATGGATTATAGC
>SVFG01000086.1 GCA_015056975.1 Lachnospiraceae bacterium
GAGCTACAAGCTTGCGGAAGGTGTAGAGGCAAAGGTTGAAAAGATTCAGACGGCAGACGGTGTAAAAGAAATTGTCAGGGATGCGGCAAAGGTTCCCGATGAAAAGTTTTATCACACCAGACTGTATTTAAAGTGGCAGGAAAAGGAAGCACTGTACGGACTGGGTCAGCACGAGGAAGGCTTTATGAACCTGCGTGGTCAGACTATATATATACATCAGGCAAACAAAAAGATTGCCGTTCCCATGCTGGTGTCAAGCTTAGGCTATGGTATATTGATGGATACCTACAGCCCCATGATTTTCAGCGATACGGTTTACGGCTCCTATCTGTACACGGAAGCTGATGATGAGATTGATTTCTATTTTGTCAATGGCGGCAATATGGAGGGCGTGGTAAAGGAATACCGTTTCCTTACCGGTAAGGCAACCATGCTTCCAAAGTGGGCTTTCGGATATATTCAGTCCCAGGAGCGTTTTGAGACTGCAGAAGAGCTTATCAATGTATCGAAGGAGTATCGTGAGCGGGGCATCGGGCTTGACTGTATCGTGCTTGACTGGATGAGCTGGCCGGACAATCTCTGGGGACAGAAGACCTTCGATAAGAACCGGTTCCCTGACCCTACAGAGCTTATGAATACGCTCCATGACATGAATGTGCATTTCATGATTTCCCTGTGGCCTACCATGGATGAAAAATGTGATAATTACAGGGAGTTTAAAGAAAAGAATCTGTTTTTACCCAGCAGCAATGTATACAATGCGTTGTCAAAGGAGGGTAGGGAGCTTTATTGGAAGCAGGTAAATGAAGGACTGTTTACTCACGGCGTAGATTCCTGGTGGTGTGATTCCAGTGAGCCCTATACACCGGATTGGAATCACAAGGAGAAACCGGAACCGGGACTTCTCTTTGCAGAGTATTGCCAGATGGTGCAGAATCACCTGCCTGCGTGGGCAACCAATGCGTATGCACTGTATCATGCACAATCTCTGTATGAAGGTCAGAGGGGCGCTCAGAGAGAATTGCCCAAAGAGAAGCGAGTGGTAAATCTTACCAGAAGCAGCTATACCGGACAGCAGAGATATGGTACAATATTATGGTCAGGAGATATTGATGCTTCCTGGGATACCTACAAAAAGCAGATTGCAACGGGACTTAATTTCTGCGCAAGCGGTCTTCCCTACTGGACTGTGGATATCGGAGCGTTCTTTGTAAAGCGCGGTGTTCAGTGGTACTGGAAGGGAGATTACCCTACAGCAACGCAGGATTTGGGCTACCGCGAGCTGTTTACCAGATGGTATCAGTGGGCATGCTTCTTACCCGTGTTTAGAGGACATGGTACGGATTGCAGAAGAGAATTGTGGCAGTTTGGTGATAAGGGCGAAATGTTCTATGATGCCATGGTTGAGACCAACAAGCTGCGTTATACATTAATGCCTTACATTTATTCTCAGGCAGGAAGAGTGTGGCTTGAGGATGTATCCATGATGAAAATGCTGGCATTTGATTTCCCGGAGGATGAGCAGGCTCTGAATATAAAGGACCAGTATCTGTTTGGTGAGAGCATCATGGTTTGCCCGGTTACGGAGCCTATGTATTATGAGGCGGGAAGTGTACCTCTTAAGGATACCTGCAAGCAGAGGAAGGTATATTTACCGGCAGGATGTGGCTGGTATGACTACTATACCAATGCATATTATGAAGGTGGTCAGTGGATTTGTGTGGAAGCACCTTTGGAGAAGATACCGCTCTTTGTGAAGGCAGGAAGTATTCTTCCGGTAACTCAGGCAGCAGGATGTGTAGGCAGCGGTTATCTGGATGAAACCAAGGTTACCTATCGTGTATATGCAGGCGGTGATTGCAGTTACATTTTGTACGAGGATGCCGGTGACGGATATGGCTATGAGCAGGGAGAGTACCGTACCACCAGACTTGACTGGAAGGAAGAGACCGGTGCGCTTACTGCAGTACGTGTGCACGATACTTCGGCTGCTACAGGTACAAAATCAGAAGGAATCATAGAAAGCAACAAGATACAAATTATCAGACCGTAATTCGCTTGATGCGTTACGAATAAATTAAATAATTATGGAGGGTTTACATGAAAACAAAACAAGCTTTTAATCCTTATTTGCCGTCATGGGAATACATCCCCGACGGTGAGCCTTATGTATTTGGCGACAGAGTATATGTGTACGGTTCTCATGACTATTACAACGGTTATGTGTTCTGTATGGGAGATTATGTGTGCTGGTCAGCGCCCATTGATGATTTGGGAAACTGGAGATATGAGGGTGTTATCTATCCCAAAACTTCAGACCCCTTGAATCCCGAAGGTAAGATGTGTCTGTATGCGCCAGACGTTACCATTGGACCGGATGGCAGATATTATCTGTACTATGTACTGGATAAGGTTTCCGTTGTATCCGTAGCAGTTTGCGATACTCCTGCAGGAAAGTATGAATTCTACGGCTATGTACATTATGCTGACGGTACCAGATTGGGTGAGAGAGAGGGCGATGAGCCTCAGTTTGACCCCGGTGTTATTACAGAAGGTGATATTACATACCTTTACACCGGTTTCTGTGGAAGAGGTGACAAGAGCAGACATGGTGCAATGGCAACCGTTTTGGCTTCCGATATGCTTACCATCGTAGAGGATCCCGTATTTGTAGTTCCCGGTTATGAGTATAGCAAGGATACCATGTTTGAGCATCATGCATTCTTCGAAGCTCCTTCCATCCGTAAGATTGACGATACCTATTATTTCATTTACTCCTCAGAGGTAATGCATGAGCTTTGCTATGCTACCAGCAAGGAGCCTACCAAGAATTTTGTATATGGTGGTGTACTTGTAAGTAACTGTGATATGCATATTGATACCTATAAGCCTGCGAACCAGCCCATGGCATATGGTGCAAATAATCATGGCAGTATGGTACAGATTGGTGATGACTGGTATATTTTCTATCATCGCCAGACCAACGGAACCTGGTACAGCAGACAGGGCTGTGCTGAGAAGCTTACCGTTATGCCTGACGGCAGCATCCCTCAGGTAGAGATTACCTCCTGTGGTTTGAATGGCGGTCCTTTGGAAGGCAAGGGCGAGTATGCGGCTTATCTGGCATGCCATCTGTTTACCGACAAGCCCTCACCTTTTGTTGGAAATCCCGGCGCTCCCAAGGTTATGCAGGATGGCCGTGACGGTGATGAGGAGCTTGGTTATGTAGGAAATATGACCAATTCCGCAACCGCAGGCTTTAAGTATTTTGACTGCAAGGGTGTAAAGGGTATCCGTGTAACCTGCAGAGGTTATGCAGGCGGTACTATGGAGCTTAGAACCGCATGGGATGGTCCTGTTCTCGGAAGTGTACATATTCCTTACGTTAATGTTTGGGAGTCCTATGACATTATGGCAGAAATCCCTGACGGAGTACATTCTATTTACTTAACCTACACCGGCGGCGGAAACACAAGCTTGAAGTCATTTGAGTTTATTACAGAATAATATTGGAGGATATGCATGAAAAGACAAAAGCAAAATAAACTGCTTTTGGTCATAGCGATTGCATCTTTCATAATTGCCATTTGGGAAGGCTATTACTTTTATGCAAAGTACAGTGCCTTCCCCTTTTGGCAATTTTTACTGGTGATGCAAAATGGTATCAAGACCTTCTTCTTTATGCCCAAGATATCTCTTGAAACGATTTTAGGTATCATTAATGCAGGCGGATTGACCACTGTACAGACAATTGTGGCACATACCTATATGGTAGTCATTTTCCTGGCTCCCTTATGTACGGTGACTACAATACTGAAGGTATTGAATGTCCTGCTGCATTTAAGAAACCGTATCCAAAGACAGTTTGCCAGAGAACGGTATGTTATTTTCGGCTATAATGAGGATGTGGAAGTACTTTTGCAAAACAGTATGAAAAGTACAAAGGAGGACAGAATTGTTCATCTGGTTACCGATAAGGAGTTTTCCAAGAGCGAGGAGCTGGCATTGATGAAATGTCACACCGTGGTACACCGAGAGAATGTTTTGTCCTATAAGGATGTTGACCAAAAGAAGATACAAAAGTTTTTAGAGAAGATTCAGAGCGATAAAGTAAAGCATATTTATTTAATGGGGCAGGCTGCGGATAATTTTTCACTGTATATCCTGCTTACAGAGAATAAGGCTTTTTTGCGGAAGGATTGTATCGTCCACTGCAGTTGTGAGAACGAGGAAATCAGAAAGCTTCTTATCAATTATCACGATGAACAGGTAAATAAATTAGACCTGACCGTGTTTGATGCTGCAAGATTACAGATTGGCAGTATGTTTAAGGAGCATCCGATTTATGAGTACAATTTAAGGGAAAAGCTGGAGAATCCTAAGGCCGGTCTGGATGTCCATATGCTGCTTGTGGGACTTGGCAGAATCGGAAAACAGGTTTTAAACGAAGCATTGAATAACAGTGTTCTTGGGGCTGACAGTCATATTATCATTGATATTATGGATAAGAACAGTAAAAATCTGGAGAAAATACTTGCCAATGCTTATCGGAGTGACCAGGTATACATTGATGATAATACCATCAAAATATCCGGAGATGTGGCAGATGGACTTCTGGAAATCAGGTTTCATCAGGTGGATGTGTTTGAACAGAGATTTCCGGTACTGTTAAAAGAGCTTTCAAAGGAGTATCCATTCACTTACGGTGCTATTTGTACCAAGGAGGCGGATGTGAGCATCCACGCCCTGCTTGAAGAAAAGCACCTGAATCTGAAAGAGGATACCATGCCAATCGCCCTTCGCATGGAAATGGGAAGCCAGCTGCTGGAATACCTAAACGGAAACAAGACCATTTACCGCAATGTATTTTCCATTACGTCAAAACGCAGGGTGCTTACCTTCGATAACTTAAGCAGCGACAGGGATACTGAAGCTGCAATGGCCTTCAATGTGAAATACAATGAAATTGCGCTTATGGATACAAATGAAAAGGCCGAGACTTCAGGGAAGAATAAGACCTCGGAGGAGCTGTGGAATGCGCTGTCCTTCTTAAAAAAGGAGTCCAACCGCTATCTTTGCTATCACAATGACGCAAAGCAGATGCTCTGTATCTGTAAGGCATATGAGGACGGAGTAATTTCCAAGGAGGAATTTGGAGCATATGCGGAAAGTATGGTTCCGGGAGGTTTGGCGCAAAAGAGTATACAGTATGTGATGGAACGCTATTTTACCGGCAAAGAAGGCTTTCTTACCAAAGAGGGAAATGTTTACAGGTTTGACAGTGAAAGAAATGTGGAGCAGATAAACAGCATTCCTTTTGTAAAGGAAATGGCGATGCTGGAGCACAGACGTTGGTGCTATTTTATGTTAAAGAGCGGCTGGGCCTGTCCCCCGGTTAATCATGGAAAAACCAAGGCTCAGCTGGAGGCGGTTGACCGGAATGTATGTATCATTAACTGGCAGCTGCTCTGTGAGAGAGTTCCTTATGTATGTATCTATGATTTGATGCCGTTTTTGATTTTATAAAAAAATTTAGAAAAGGTATTGCATTTTTCTGAATTAGGTATATAATGTTAGTTAGCTAACAGTTATGTTAGTTAACTAACATTTTTCTTTTCTTGGGAACAGGTACTTATCATTTGGCGTATATTGCAGAGAGGAGCAGATATGATGAATGGCGAAAGACCGCAGATTGGTTTTCAGTTGAAGTTTATCAATAACTTAATAAGGCGGCGGATGGATGTCAGGTTTTCTGAGCAGGGACTTGGAGAACTTAGCGGTATGCAGGGACCTATGGTAGGCTACATATATGACAACTGTAAGAAACAGGATATTTTTCAGAAGGATATTGAGAAGGTGTTTAATATTCGTCGTTCCACAGCGACAGTGATGCTGCAGAATCTGGAACTGAAAGGTTTTATCACTAGACAGGCGGTGGAGCATGATGCCAGACTTAAGAAAATCATGGTCACCGAGAAGGCGGAGCAGTAGCTTGCGTATCCGGGAGCAGATTGATGAGTTCCACAGGGAATTGGAACAGGGGATTACCGAGGAAGAAAAGGAAGAGTTCTCGCGTATACTGGATAAGATACAGCAGAATCTCACCAAGATATAAAAGTTAGAAAGGATATGACAGTATGATTAAGACATTATTAAAACAAGTCAAGGAATTTAAAAAAGATTCCATTTTGACCCCTTGTTTTATGATTTTGGAAGTGTTGATGGAGATGCTGATACCTCTTATGATGGCTTCCATTATCGACAAGGGAGTATACGCCGGCAACATGCCCCATATTTATAAGATGGGTATTGTCATGATTGGTATGGCGTTAATTGCGTTGTTTGCCGGTATTATGGGTGGACGATGCGGAGCAAAGGCTTCCACCGGCTTTGCCAGAAATTTACGTCAGGCAATGTTTGACAAGGTTCAGACCTTTTCCTTTGCCAATATCGATAAGTTCTCCACAGCAGGACTTATCACCCGTATGACTACGGACGTATCCAATGTACAGAACTCCTACCAAATGATTTTGCGCATTTGTATCAGAGCACCTTTTAGCTTGATTATCGCTATGTGTATGGCGTTTTCCATCAATGCCAAAATCTCCTGCATCTATGTAGTGGCAGTTATTATTTTGGGATTTGCGTTATTCTTCATCATGAAGAAATCCATGAAATACTTTACCCAGATGTTTGATAAGTATGATGATTTAAATGCCAGCGTACAGGAGAATGTATCTGCAACACGTGTGGTAAAAGCATTTGTGCGTGAAAAGTTTGAGACAGATAAATTTATGAAGGCAACGGGCAATCTGTATGATATGTCCATCCGTGCGGAGAGAATTACCATTTTAAACTCTCCCATCATGCAGATTACCGTAAATACATGTATCTTATTAATCAGCTGGGTTGGTGCAAAGATGATTGTGAACAGCGAGCTTTCAACAGGTGAGCTGATGAGCCTTTTGACTTATTGTATGAATATCCTGATGAGTCTGATGATGCTCTCCATGATCTTTGTCATGCTGACAATGAGTGCTGCCAGTGGCAGACGTATCTGTGAAGTACTAAACGAAGAGTCTGACATCTGCAATCCTGAAAACCCGGAATTTCAGGTTGCGGATGGAAGCATTCGCTTCGAGAACGTCACCTTCAGATATAATCAGAACAGTGAAAGACCTGTTTTGGACTGTATTAATCTAGAGATTGCTTCCGGAGAAACCATCGGTATCTTGGGTGGTACGGGTAGCTCCAAGACCAGCTTGGTCAACTTAATCAGCCGTCTGTATGATGTGTCGGACGGTGCGGTATATGTGGGCGGCAAGGATGTAAGAAGCTACGATTTGGAGACACTTCGTAATGATGTTTCCGTAGTGCTTCAGAAGAACGTGCTGTTCAGCGGAACCGTAATGGATAACCTTCATTGGGGTGATCCCTATGCAACTGAGGAAGAATGTAAGCGTGCATGCCGTCTGGCCTGTGCGGATGAATTTATCGAGAAGATGCCCGAGAAATATGATACCTACATAGAGCAGGGCGGAACCAATGTTTCCGGCGGACAGAAGCAGCGTCTGTGTATTGCAAGAGCCCTGCTTAAGAAGCCAAAGGTACTGATTTTGGATGACAGTACAAGCGCAGTGGATACTGCTACGGATGCCAAAATCAGAAAGGCATTTGCGGAAGAAATTCCGAATACCACAAAGCTGATTATCGCACAGCGTATTTCCAGTATCCAGCATGCGGACCGCATTCTGGTAATGAATGACGGACGTGTGGATGCCATCGGTACCCATGAGGAGCTTCTTGAGAGCAATGAAATTTATCGCGAGGTTTATGAGGCTCAGACCGGAGGAAACGGTGATTTTGATGAAAACGGAGGTGAGGCATAATGGCACAGACACCAGCACCTAGAGGCCCTATGGGCGGTGGACCTAGAGGTCCCATGGGAGGCGGCCCCAGAGGTCCTATGCGTGGAATGATGAAAGCCCCCAAAATTGAAAACGCAGGTAAGATTTTTGCAAGACTTCTTGGCTTTGTTATGAAGCATTACGGCGTGGCATATATTGCCGTTATCCTATGTATTTTTGTAAGTGTATTTGCAAGTATTCAGGGTACTTTGTTTACCAGAACCCTGATTGACGGGTATATTACTCCCCTGTTAACCCAGGAGAATCCTGATTTTTCGGGATTGCTTCACGCTATCCTCAGAGTGGCATGTTTTTATGGTTTGGGTATTGTGGCAGGTCTCACACAGAGTATTATTATGATGTATATAGCACAGGGTGTTATGAAACGTCTTCGTAATACAATGTTTGCACATATGCAGAAGTTGCCCATTAAATACTTTGATACTCATGCACACGGCGATATCATGTCCCTGTACACCAACGATATTGATACCCTGCGCCAGATGGTGAGCCAGAGTATTCCGCAGATGGTAAACAGTGTTATTACGGTAGTCAGCGTGTTTACCAGCATGGTACTTTTAAATATTCCGCTGACACTGCTTACTCTGGTTATGGTTGGGGTAATGCTGTTTGCGGCAAAGAAGCTTACCGGACTTTCAGGCAAGAACTTTATTGCGCAGCAGAAGAATTTGGGTATGGTAAACGGATATATCGAGGAAATGATGGAAGGCCAGAAGGTTGTTAAGGTATTCTGTCATGAAAAGCAGAGTCTTGCAGAGTTTACCGAGATGAACAATAATCTGTTTGACAGTGCCTATAACGCAAACAAGTTTGCAAATATTATGGGACCCATCAATGGTCAGCTTGGTCACTTGAGTTATGTACTTTGTGCATGTGTGGGTGGTGCATTGGCACTGAACAATATCGGCGGATTTACAGTTGGTGCCCTTGCCAGCTTCTTATCCTTCAACAGAAGCTTTAACATGCCTATCAGTCAGGTAAGCAACCAGTTCAACAGTATCGTTATGGCACTTGCCGGTGCAAAGCGTGTGTTTGACCTTATGGATGAGAAGGAAGAGGTTGATGAAGGTTACGTTACCTTGGTCAATGCAAAGCGTGAGAATGGTAAGCTGGTAGAGTGTGAAGAGAGAACCGGTATTTGGGCTTGGAAGCATGAGCACAAGGCAGATGGAACCGTGGACTATGTCGAGCTTAAGGGCGAAGTGGTATTTGATGATGTGGACTTCGGTTATACCGATGAAAAGATGGTACTTCACAACATTGAGCTTTTGGCAAAGCCAGGTCAGAAGATTGCTTTTGTAGGCTCCACCGGTGCAGGAAAGACCACCATTACCAACCTGATTAACCGCTTCTATGATATTCAGGACGGTAAAATCCGCTATGACGGTATCAATATTAATAAGATTAAAAAAGCAGATTTAAGACGCTCCTTAGGCATCGTTTTGCAGGAGACCAATCTGTTTACTGCATCCGTTATGGATAATATCCGTTTCGGTAAGCTGGATGC
>SVFG01000087.1 GCA_015056975.1 Lachnospiraceae bacterium
GTAATGCATAGAAGACCTCCGATGAGTTTTTTGTAAAAATGAGTATACGTTAATTTTAGTGTATAATTAACTTGCACTTGTGTCTACATAAAAAAGGTGGGTGTCTACTTTTATCTTACCACTTCACTTACAATGCTAGCAAAGTTGCTCTGCAGGGTGCACCGTCTGCACCGCCCAGATTTAACGGTGCCGCATGCAGTATATATCTGCCCTCCGGAACGTGTGCCAAACGAATGCCCTCCAAAAGTACTACCTCTTTGCCAAGAAGCTCCAAATGCACGGGAATCGGGTCTCCGTCCGGACCAAAGGACTGGGATTCAATGCCTAAAAGCTCCATGCCATATTGATTACAAAGCTTCGCTGCCTCCATGGTGATTACTGCGTTGCCTTTAAACAAAAGCTTCTTAGGAGCAATCTTCAAAATACCTTCAAGCCACTCTGTATCGGGTGCTCCCTCACAGGAAACCACAAGCACCTCACCTACAAGCTTCTCTAAAGGAATTTCATCTATTTTTTTGCCATCATCAAAAAAGTGATAGGGTGCATCCACATGGGTTCCGTTGTGCGCACACATGGACAGCGCAGTCACATTGCTCACCGCACCGCCTGCAATGGTAAGCACTTTTTCTCCCTTGGGAACCGGATCACCGGGATAAACACAACAGGTAAATACTTCTTGGGAAATATCATATATTTTCATTTGCAATACCCTCCGTTTACAATTTCATACAATAATTGCCTTCCATTACTACTTTTCACTCACTAGACCACATTTATCTGGCACATTTTCATGGCCTCCAACGCGTTTTTGTGGCTTTCCGGGGTAACTCCCGCACAACACTTCTCTATTACGGACACTTCCACCTCAGGCATATATGCCTTGATGAGCATTGCATTGGATATGACACATATGTCAGTGCACAATCCCACCAACACAACCTCTTTTAACCCCGTTTTTTCCTTAAGGTATTCCGCTAATTCTACGGAACCAAAGGTCGGCTTATCAAATACTTTTTCCTCAGGTTTTCTTAAGCTTTCAATCTCGGCACAAAGCTTCCAGCCTTCTGTCTCTTTGATACAATGAGGCACGGGAAGCTTCTTTCCCTCCTGAGTCTCCATATAATTTGCGAAATGGGTATCTCTTGTAAAAATGACATCTCCGTCATGTTCTTTGATAGCAGTTGCAACATTTTCCACTATTGCCACCGCTTCCGGAGTTCCCAAGACACCGTCCACAAAATCCTTCTGCATATCTACAACAACCAGAACCTTGTCCTTCCGCTTGCCATGAACTGCCTCCGGTGCCTCTTCCATCACATATTCCGGCGTGAATGCCTGATTGATTTCTGCAATCTCCCTCTTACCGTCAATGTAGTCCCGATACATATCAAATAAATCAATATCGCAGTTATCCAAACCGTCATCATAGGTATTCCACTGACGGATTAACTCGATACGCTGCTGTTTTGTTGTGTCCTTGATTAATATACTTTCCATAGTGACCTCCCTAACTTACTCCACAAAATACACATATCCTTCTTTTCTGGGTCCTGCCTTGGGAGGCTCCACGTCCGCATACCCCAGCACGCAGTTGCCGATTCCCTCATACTCGCCTTCGATGCCCAGGGACTTCAAGATTTCCTTACCCTCTTCACTCTCAAACATTTCCTTGGCGCGGTGAATCCAACAGCTGCCAATGCCCAGGTCATGGGCTGCCAGCATGAGGTTACCCATCACGAGACTACCGTCATATACATGGGTGCCTATATTCTTATCTGCCAAAACAACCAGCACTACGGGCGCACCATAGAAGGGGTCCATATTACTTCCCATAACCTGCGCATTCATCTTGGAAAGCTTATCACGAAGCTCCTTGTTGGTGACTACCAGAATGATAGGGGACTGCTTGTTCATCCCGGTTGCGGCATAGGTGCCGGCCTCCACAATTTTTTCAATTATTTCCTTAGGTACCATATCCGGCTTATATTTTTTAATACTTCTTCTGGTGATAATGTTCTCTAATACCTTACTCATACAAAATCTCCTTTCTTTTGTCACCCAAACCGCCCTTTGCGGTCAGGCATTTACCATAATTTAAAATTATCAAACAAGGACTTTACCTTGCTAAGCATCTCGCTGAGCTCCTTCACTTTTTCCACTGCCGAATTCAGATTCTTTACGGCTTCGGATATTTCCTCCGTATCCAGCCCGTCAATGGCTTTGTTTAATGCCTCCACATCCAATTCGTTTATGGTTTTGCTAATGGCATCCACGTCCAGACCATCTATGACTTTATTCAGTGCTTCCACATCCAACTGTGTCACCTTGTTGGAAACCTCTACCCAGTCTACGCTCTCCAATACGCCATTTATATTCTCCATCAGCTTGTTAATCGTAACCAAGGACAGGTTGAAGTCATCCATTTCAATTTCCGAAACACTTTCAATGATATACTCCGTCTCCTCCGACAACCTCTGAAACTTATTGTACAAAAAGATTCCGCAAATCAGTAGTCCCAATGTGGTAATCAGGGAAAAAATACCAACAATCCTTGAAAACAAAAGATCCTGCCTGAGCTTCTTTATATCCTTTTCCTCAATATTCATACCTAAACCTCCTACAGCTTTTTCTGTATCAGCTTCTCCAAAATAAAATCTACGATAACCGCAATCAAGCAATATACCAACATTCTGAACAGATAAAAATCATTGTGAATAGAATTCAGATAATAAAATGGAGGCAATAAATATTGAATCCATTTCAGACTCTTCACTGCGAAAAACACGGGGCACAACACAAACATCAGAAGCATCAAAATGGGAATAGATGTGCCCAACCTTTGTATTTTGCCGCACAGCTTGGTAACGATACTACAAAATGCACTGCTTACCAAAATGAATAGTGCCATATTGCGAAGCTCCACTACTGCTCTCGTGAAAATACCGGAACACCAAAGTGCTACCAACACGGCTATACCTGCATATATCATCGCCGTAAACTCATATGCATAAAAGTATTTTTTTCGTCCATCCAAGGGAACTCTTGCAAAAACACCGTTTCGCTCATCCTGCAGGTAATACATTGCCGCAGCAAGACCGCACAGTACAATCACCAGTGCCAGCATTCCGCGCAGAGGCGTGGTCAGATAACTTTCTCCCACCGCTTCGCTTGCATCATCCTTTTCATTTGCATAGGCAAATTCAAACAAATCTCCTTCTACCCTGGCAGCTTCAAAGTTTTCAAGAAGAATGTCCTCCGAAGGAGCTACTCCATCCAACAATTCATAAGTAATGTAGTTGCGATAAATGGAATAGGATACATGGGAATACATGGACCCATAAAGCTTTTCTCTGGAGAGCTGCAATGCTACATTGTCCTCTCTCTCCACAATATGAAGCAGCTTGGCATCATAATTACCGGCTGTATACATATCCAACTGTTTTTGCATTTCATCCGGGAAAAACCATGCTGCGTCGGCTCTTCCACTTACTACTTCCCTGTATGCTTCTTCCCCGTCATCTATTACCTGATAATTGATGATTCCGCGGTTTCTAAGCAAATCTTCCACAATCTTTGAAGACAGTGAATCCTCGGGATTCTCCTGACAAAGCACAATGGTAAGCATTCCGCTGTCCTGCTTGGACACCACCTGCATCCCTACCACCAAAAGCGGTATGGCACATAAAAGCAGCAGAAACGTATATTTTTTTAGCAATCGCTTGCTCAGCATAAAATACCAGAGCAACATTTTACGAAATCCGTTCATGATACCTCTCCTTCATACCGCCTATTATCTGTTTACGGTAATCTTCCGCTTTCTCACAACTGCTGTAAGCAATAAAAACAGTACCAGATAACCAAGTAACAAGACTATTTCCACGACCGTGGACTCTTCCATCAAAAGATTCCCGCCATAGTTTACTGCTACGCCGGTGGGTAACAGAGGCTGTACCACCTGTATACTCTCCGGGAAAAAGGAGATGGGATAAAAGCATCCCGACAAATATCCCAGACTCAGAGCACATAAAAACTGTAACAAAATGCCGCTGACCATATCCGATGTCAGTTCAAAAAGTAAAAGCTGTAACGCGCAAATCACCGCCGCCACCGGAAGCATTTTTACATAAAAAACAAACAGAATACCGATACCTTCCCTCTCCCACTCCGGCAGGGTAAAACCGGTAATCCCCATAGCTGCCGCCACAAGCACAATTACCAGAAGAAAACTGGTTGCCATCAACACAAAATACGCTACAAACTCTCCTGCTATCTGACTAAATGTATTCTGCCCCTTAGAGGAAAGCAACGCCGGCAGGGCATGATCCCTTTTTATATAGAGTGGACTTCCCGCTATCCCCCACAAAAGCAGAAACAGCACGGTAAATCCACACAGATAATAGCCTATCATAGACAAATTCCCTGATAAGCCCGTAATTTCCAATTCATAAACAGTTGTTCTTCCCAATATAAAATCAAGAAATCTAAAATACAATTCATCCGTAGCCTGCCAGTAAATATCAGACATACCATTGTGTACCAAAAATCTCTGCATACCGTAAATAGCATTCTGAGACTCTGTAAGCAAGCTGGAAATGGTATTTACCAACTCATTCATAATCATACTGCTAAGTCCCAAAGACCCCGCAGTAGACACATAGGTAAGGGGCATATTTTCACCCCGCACTGCTGCCTCCACGAAGCCCTCCGGCACAATTACAAAGGCGGACAGCGTACCGTGGTTTAATCTGTCCCTTGCCTCATCTTCCTCCATCTCAATAAATTCAATGGCAAAACGGGAGGAATCCAAATGTTGCAGGGCAGAAATACCGAAACCTAAATAGGAGCCACTGATATCTCCCACCAGACCGATTTGCACCTTCTGCTTCTTCTCGGAAGAAGAATCCGCTATTAACATCACTTTAGAAATCAGCGCAATACAGCCGGTCAGAAGCAGTGTCATGATTAACACTGCCGGCAATGCTTTTTTTACACGCTTCATCTGCGCCAGAAGATAAATCCGAAACCTTGTCATTTTGTTTCTCCATGGGTTTTGTTAAGGCGCAGTACTACCAAAAATCTGCACTGCGCCCATTCATTCTTTTACAGCTTTCCTACCAAACGATGTACATTGCCGTCGTACTCGTATGGCGTCAGAAAGCCATCTTTCAATATATACCATTTATCACACAAATCCAATTCCTGCACATCATGGGTTGCAAGTAAAATCCTGCCTCCCTGCTCCTTGTAGTCCTTCAGGTAATTGTAGATGCGTTCTTTACATACCAAATCAAGGGCTGCTGACGGCTCATCCAACAAAAGCACCTTAGGATTTGCTGCAACTACACAGCCGATGGACAATCTCTTTTTCATGCCACCGGACATTTTATTGACAGGGACTTTAATAAACTCCGGAATCCCGAGCATGGCAAGAACACCGCCTTCAAGCTCCTGCTTCAAAGTATTTTTATCATACCAAAGCAAAAGGTTATCCCAAGCGGTCAGCTCCTCCAACAAAGGATTCCCCTGCGGAACATAGCCCAAGACCTGCGTGCGCAGCTCCTTGTTGTGAAGGAGATCCTGCCCCATCCAGTCCACGCTTCCGCCGTCCGGCTTCAAAACACCTGCCAAAACGGAAAGCAGTGTGGACTTTCCGCTTCCGTTACCGCCTAAAATGCCCACACAGCTTCCTTCCTCTACAGAGAGAGTAATATTATTTAAAACGCTTTTTTTCTTGTAAGATTTTTTGATATTAACAATATTCATGATTACCATTCTATATCGAAATCATCATAATAGTCGTCGTAAATATCTTCATATCCGCCAAAGCTCATACCGGATACTAAATCATCGATGTCCATCTCTGCAAACTCTTCTATCATGTCTACAAATTCAGAAGGCAAATCTGTCTCATTCAGCTTATCAAGGAACTTATCCCAATCGATAGTGTCCCAATAATCCTCGATAGAATCTTCATCCTCTAACATAACCAGCTTCTTGCCGGAAGGAATAGATACCTTCTTGCCGGAGCCCTGAGTTGCTTTCATTGAAAGTGTTCCCCAATCGTCCTCTCCGGTTCTAACATTGATTGCAAATTCCATGGATTTCTTGCTTGTCTTGCAATCGACTTCAACTTCCAATTCAGAAAGCATAGAGCTTACAGAACTCATATCCATTACTCTGTTGATACCTGAAGAAGGCTTAATCACGAAATTACCGTTTAAGTAACCCTTCTTAATTTCATCAATATTGAAATCGGTTGCAATAATATCACAGATGCTTGCGCCGTTGTACTGGATTGCGAATTCGCCGGAAATCTTTTTGCCGGAATCCTTACCGGTACCTGCAACAGCAACTTCCTCACCATCATATACAATGCTTGCTTTATATCCGAAATCCTTACCCTTGTGAGGAGCAATTACACTGAACTCTACAGTATCCCACTCATCGCCAATTTCAAAGCTTCTGCCTCTGATGTTACCTTTGCCGTCAACAAAAACTTCCATCTCAAATTCGAACTCATAGTCGCCGATTTCATCAGTATTTCTTGCAGCACTCTCAAGTCCCTCTATAAAAGATTCATACACTTCTTCTGCTTCCATGTCAAATTCCATGTCTAAATCTTCGAAATCAGACTCTGCAAGACCTTCACATACCTTGTAGATAATCTTTTCTACTTCTTTATCCTGTAAAAGTTCTTCAATCACAGCTTCTGCAATCTTCTGTAAGGTATCTGCATCAATGGTAACGGTAAGCTCGGTACACTTCTCGGTAATACCTTCTGCTCTCAAGCTTCTGCCGTTCTTCATCTCTACATCATCAATGCAGCCAAGTGCAATTTCACCGTACTTATTGATTAACTTCTCTACCTGTGCATCCTCAGGAATGACGCCTGCAATAAGCTCAATGAACTCAAAATACTGAGTCATGTAATCCATATCCATGCCGGACATCTCTTCCATATCAATACCGAGATATGTCTTAGAAAGCTCGGGAATTGCCATATATATCGCAAATCCGTCTTTCATATCTTCAATCATATCAATGCTGGCCAACTGGTCTTTACCTAATAATAATGCAAGGTTTGCCTGCACAGCGTTATCCTTTGTTGAGGCGTCGAATTTTAAAGTTGCGTCCTTAAACCAAGAGGTGTCTACTCCGGCAAAGCCTGACATACTTAACATTTCCTGTCCTGCCTCACCCAGCTCAAATTTGTACTCACCGCTTGAGCTCATGTTAAACATATTTTTCAGCTGGTCATGTATGTCACCATACACATTGGAAACCAAGCCGCTTGCATCCTTCACGTTCTGCATCTCAACCCACTGATAATACTTGTCAGGGGAAGAGAAGGTCTTCTTTGCAAAGTTAGCCAGTGCGGATAAATTAAATACAATCAACAATGCAGCGGCAATTACTACTGCGCCTACGCTGGCAAGCACAATCATACCCGTCTTTTTCTTCTTAGGCTTCTCCTGTGCTACAGGTGCAACCGGGGTTACGGGTACTGCCTGCATTACAGGCTGCTCTGCCACCGGCGCTACCGGGGTTACGGGTACCTCCTGCACTACGGGCTGCTCTGCCACCGGCGCTACCGGGGTTACGGGTACCTCCTGCACTACGGGCTGCTCTGCCACCGGCGCTACGGGGGTTACGGGTACCTCCTGCACTACGGGCTGCTCTGCCACCGGCGCTACCGGGGTTACGGGCACCTCCTGCACTACGGGCTGCTCTACCATGGGTGCTGCGGGAGTTACTGGTACCTCCTGCACTACAGGCTGCTCTACCGGTACTCCGGGTACATCGGGTGCAGACTCTGTACGGTATCCACACTGGGTACAGAACTTACTGCCGTCTGCAATTTCTTTTCCACAATTCTTACAAAACATTTTATCCTCCCTCCGAGAACGAAACTGTTCTCATGAATCAAAATGGCAATCCCATTTGTCATATTTACGATACTGTAAATTCTAACATATTTCGCGTTTTTTTGCAAGAAGAGGTGTATTTCTGCAGTTTTTTGTATGGGGCGATGTGAGGAGGAGGGGCGGGTACCATGACCGCCGCAGGCACGCTCCCGCTATGCTTCGCATCGCAGCGGTACTAAGCTCGCTTAATTGCATCTTGCGATGCAATGACCTCGCTAAGGACCGGCGTGCTCAGAATGCACTGCTTGGGTCATGGTACCCTCCCCTCCTCCCCACATCGTCGCCATCACAAAAAGCCTACAGAACATAAGTCCCATAGGCTTCGCGCATAAATATATTTAGTTCTCGTACATTTTCACTACATCTTCCATCTTGCCGCCAACGAGTTCTCCGTTTGGCAGACGACGGAACTGGCTGAAGAACTTCCATGCATTCTCGCAGTTGAGGTGTCTCATCTCGTGCTGCTGGTTGCTTGCACTGCCGAAAATACTGTAGCAGCAGCCATTTTCGCTCTCAAACAGGTGCATTGTAAGGACACTGTTTTTCTCCTCATCCTTTGCCTTGCAAATCACATCACCGTCAATACCGAAAATGGGGTTTACCCAGCTGTCCTTCTCCTCAAATTTTACATCATATTTGGTCTTCGCCTTATTTACCTTGAGTACATACGCCATACGGTTCATGCACTTAGCCTCCTGGAAGGGAAGCTCCGGAAGAGGGGTCTGCTCGCCGCCCACATAAAATACCGGCAGAATCGTATCCTGATTGTAATTTTCAACAGGCTGACCGTATGCGTTAAGTCCAACCTCAAAGGTTGCATCCATGGGAGCTACCGCTGCATACACCTTGGGATACTCCTGGAACATATCCCAGGACTTACAGCCACCCATGGAAAATCCTGTAGCATAGATTCTCTCACTGTCCACATTGTACTTTTCTTTGATATGCTCAATCAGTGCCATGGTCTCTGTTGCGGTACTGTTTAAATGATTCTCCACACTCACCAGAAGGAAATCATGCTTAGCCACTACTAAGTGCCAGTCAGACAATGCTACCATACACATAGCGGAATCGCCGCCGCCGTGGAAGCACATTACCAAAGGAACGCCGCCCTCAGTATCCATAATGGATTTGTTGTAATATGCCACATATCCAATCTTGTGCTCCTTGGTATCCTTGTCGTCACCGCGGTTATCCACTGCCGTGGGAACCACACAGTAGCCGGGCTCCACAGCCACACCCATGCCCTCCAAATCGGGTTCAATATTGATGAATCCTACCATACGGCGGTATTTCTTCATAAACTTCTTGAAATCATCATAATAATCTGCTTTGTCCTTCACAAGCACATCATCGATAGCTGCCTGTAAAGCCGCATTTGCCTCGTCATTGTTTCCGATGGAAACCACGGGCATATCTCTTCTCTCGGGCTTGGGAATCACGCTTAAGTTCTCCAAAATACAGATAACAGGGGAAATATCACCCTTTCCATATAAACCGTCACCGATA
>SVFG01000088.1 GCA_015056975.1 Lachnospiraceae bacterium
TGAAGCGGTCAAAATAGCAGAGGCCTTCTGGCCGGGCCCGTTGACCATGATTCTGCCCAAGACAGCGAGGGTTCCGTATGAGACCACCGGGGGATTGGATACCGTGGCGGTGCGCATGCCTTCCCATCCGATAGCGAGAAAGCTGATAGAATATGCAGGAGGATATGTGGCGGCACCCAGCGCCAATGCGTCCGGGAAACCCAGTCCTACGGTTGCAAGATATGTGATTGAGGATATGCAGGGAAAAATAGATATGATTATTGATGGCGGTGAGGTGGGAATCGGCTTAGAATCCACTATCATAGATTTGACGGTCTCGCCGCCTCAGATATTGCGTCCGGGATTTGTCACCGCAAAAATGCTCGCTGAGGTTTTGGGTTGGGTGGATGAGGATGAGACCATGTTCCGTACGGATACAGGCAAGGCTCCCAAGGCACCCGGCATGAAATATCGTCATTATGCACCCAAGGGCGAATTAACCATTGTTCAGGGTGAAGAAAAACATGTGCTCTCCTACATCAATAAACAGGCTGCAACAGATGCGGCGGCAGGTTACAAGGTTGGTGTAATTGCCACTGACGAGAAATTTTCAGAGTATCGTGCAGATGTAATTAAGAGCATTGGCAGCAGATGCTCGGAGGAAGATATTGCAAGGAATCTCTATCGTATTTTGAGAGAGTTTGATGATGAGCAGGTGACCAGAATCTATTCGGAGAGCTTCGGAACGGATGGAATTGGACAGGCCATTATGAACCGGTTGCTTAAGGCTGCCGGTCATAAGGTGGTAATTGTATAAAGCAAGCTTGTGAGTGCTGTAAACTCATGGATAATAAATAATAGTTGGAGGAAAATGAAATGATAGCAATTGGAAGTGACCATGGCGGTTATGATTTGAAGATGAGAGTGATTGCATATTTGGAGGAGAAGCAGATTCCGTACAAGGACATGGGATGTGACAGTAAGGCATCCGTGGATTATCCTTCTTTTGGACATGCTGTGGCAAAGGCAGTGGCTGACGGCAGCTGTGAGAAGGGTATTGTGGTGTGTACTACCGGAATCGGTATCAGTATTGCTGCAAATAAAGTGCCGGGAATCCGCTGCGCGCTTTGTGCAGATACGCTTTCTGCAAAAATGACCAGACTTCACAATGATGCTAATGTATTGGCGCTCGGAGGCGGAATGCTGGGTGACAATCTGGCAATTGATATTGTGGAGACTTTCTTAAATACTCCTTTCTCGGGAGAAGAGAAGCATCAGAGAAGGATTGATTTGCTGGAAAAATTTTAAAAAGAAAAGCAAGTGGCGGGAGAAACGGACCCGGGAATAGAGGGAAAATGGGTACAAAGAGAGAAGACTATATCAGTTGGGATGAATATTTTATGGGAGTTGCGCATCTTTCGGGAATGCGTTCCAAAGACCCTAATACACAGGTGGGAGCCTGCATTGTAAGCGATAATAATAAAATACTTTCCATGGGGTATAACGGTTTCCCTAACGGATGCTCCGATGAGGATTTTCCTTGGGACAGAGAAGGGGATGAGCTGGAGACCAAGTATCCCTTTGTGACACACAGTGAGTTGAATGCCATTTTGAATTACAGAGGCGGTTCTTTAGAGGGGACTAAGCTGTATGTTTCGCTGTTCCCCTGCAATGAGTGTGCAAAGGCCATTATTCAGGCAGGTATTACCTGTGTGGTATATGACAGTGATAAGTATAACGGAACCCCTATGAATAAAGCCGCAAAGCGTATGTTTGCGGCAGCGGGAGTCAAGTGTGTGCCCTATAGTAAGAGCGGCAGACAGATACATATTCAGGTGTAGAGTGTGATTATACGAAAGGCAGGTGAGGCAATTGAGGAAGTGGAAAAGCTGGAAAAAAGTGGCTGCAATTATGGTGACTGTAATGCTGACGGAATGGCTGCCTTCTTCATTGCCGACCTATGCAGCAAAAGATAAGACTACGCAACAGGAAATTGACCAGACGAAGAAGGATAAGGACAAACTGGAAAATAAGCTGGATAAGACAGAGGAAGAGCTGGACTACTTAAAGGATGAAAAAAAGTCCCTGACCAAAGAATTGAATGAACTGAACAAGCAGTTGACTGAGGTTGGTGAGCATCTGGAGGATTTGGAGAAGCAAATCAAGGAAAAGGAACAGCAGATTGCAGAAACACAGATTGCACTTGATGAGGCGAAGGAGATTGAAAAGTGGCAACACAAGTGTATGGTCATTCGTGTGAGAGAGATGTACGAGCGCAATGATACCAGCTATCTCAATGCCCTGTTGAATGTGGGCAGCTTTTCGGACATGCTGAATGTGGCAGACCGCTTTGCCAAGATTGCGGACTATGACAAACAAAAGCTGGAGGAATTCAATGAAAACCGTATCCTTATAGAGGAAACGGAAGCAAAACTGCAGGCGGAAAAAGTTGAGTTGGACAATCTGCAGGTAGAGGCAGAAGCCGAAAAGAATAAAGTGGCAGGACTAATCAGTCAAACATCAAAGACTATTGACCAATATGCTGATGATATAAAGGAAGCCGAGAAGAAAGCAGAAGAATATGAGGCGCAGATAAAGAAAAAGGAAGAAGATCTGGAATACCTGAAAAAGAAGCTGGAGGAAGAAAAAAGACTCTCATTGGAGGCTTTGCAATCTACGTGGAGAGACATTTCGGAGATAAAGTTTGCAGAGGGTGACAGATATCTTCTTGCCAATCTGATTTACTGTGAGGCCGGAGGAGAGCCATACGAAGGACAGGTGGCTGTAGGAGCGGTGGTGATTAACCGCGTATTAAGTTCCAGATATCCGGATACGGTAGTGGGTGTGATTTACCAAAAAAGCCAATTCTCGCCGGCGGGGAGCGGGCGACTGGAGCTTGCGCTTGCTCAGAATAAAGCAACCAAGAGCTGCTACAAGGCGGCGGATGAAGCAATGGCAGGAGTTACCAATGTAGGTAACTGCCTGTATTTCAGAACTCCTATACCGGGACTTACCGGGCTGAATATCGGAGGGCATGTGTTCTACTAAATATGCAGATACAAAACGGACTCCCGCAGGTGACGGCAGTCCGTTTTGTATTATAGTCCCAGTGTATTCAGCGGACTTTGCAGTCTGTCAAATTTGTCTCTGTATATCATGGTAAGCAGATTTTGCAGGCGGTTTAAGCAGGTGCTCATCAATTCTTTGGAAATAAGATTTTTGTCCAATGCCTCCGCCAACTCGTCCAGGTCAACCACATTTACGGTGCCGTCGGGGTAAACCAGCACGTCGGCCAAGAGATCGGTGACGGTCACGGAATTGTCGACTTTGTTAAAGTCGTAATCCACAATGTCGCAATACCAATACAAAAGGGTGTTGTCCGGGCGGTAAAATTTGCTGACTTTAATTCCTAATTGTAAAAAGTAGCAGGAACAGCCATGGGAAAAATCATTTTTGGGATGAAGGGTTTTCCATTTGGTAATAATTATTTCATCATCTGCCTGAATGATCTCGTCTCCTTTGAGCAGAATGCATTCCGGCGGAATAATGCGTTTTCTGTAGATTTGTAGTGGCTTCATAAGGGCCTCCTTCCTGCACCTGTACGCAAAAACGGACAGTCGTTGGTGTGGTAAAAAACATATGTAATATTTTACATAAATTTTACCATTAAAAGAAGGTTTTTTCTAGACATTTCTGTAAGTTTTGGGTATAATTCAAAGTGGTGATATTTTTGATTTTGTATCGGGTAAAAGCCGGCGCCAAGGAGCAAATGTCAATGAAAAAGGACAAACCTTTTGATAAAAGTGTATAT
Source organism: Lachnospiraceae bacterium (assembly GCA_015056975.1). Classification (GTDB taxonomy): domain Bacteria; phylum Bacillota; class Clostridia; order Lachnospirales; family Lachnospiraceae; genus Acetatifactor. The sequence continues at coordinate 3,791 of SVFG01000088.1, forward strand.
CGCTCACTGATTTTGATTACGCAATTTGGCATCAATATGATTGTACCGATTGCCATGATGACTGCGTTGGGGATTTATTTGGATGGCAGGTTTGATACATCCTACCTGACAATTGTTCTTTTCTTTGTGGGAGCTGTTGCGGGTGGACAGAATGTATACCGTATGGCAAAAAGGGTTTATGATACACCGGACAATGCAACAAAGAAGGAGACCGGAAACAGGGATGAAGGTAGCAGAGGCTCTGAAAAGAATCAATAGAACCGTATTGGAGATGCATCTGGGCATTCTGTTTTGCGGATTAATCGGTCAGGTTGTGGGAACTTTTTTTGTAGAGCGGCAGGGCTATTATGCTTTGAGCCTTTGGTTTGGCATAGCACTTGCGCTTGTCAGTGTGGTGCATATGTATCGTACCTTGGACAGGGGGCTTGACTTTGATGAAAAGTCAGCTGCAAAGATTATTTTTACAGGATATATTACCAGATATGTGGTACTGATAGTTGTTATGATAGTCATCAGCGTTACGGAAGTTATGAATCCGCTGATTGTGTTCATGGCATATATGAGTCTGAAAGTAACGGCTTTCATTCAGCCGATTACTCATAAAATATGTAATAAGCTTTTTCATGAGACGGATCCGATACCGGAACCGATTTCGGACGAAGTCTCGAATGAGGGGGAATCTCTCTCTGTAGAAATTAAGGAAAGGGAGGTGAAAATATGATGCAGGGAATTTTGTTATCCGACTCCGGAGATATTGATGTAATGGTACACGGACTGATGAAGTACAGCTTTTTTGGTCATGAGGTATGGATAACAACGACGCATGTCAGTCTGTTATTCGTAATGCTGATTCTTATTGCCTTTTCTATTATTGCAGGACGAGCAATTAAAAAGGGCGCGGAGGTTCCGGGCGGCTTTCAGAATGTGGTGGAATTGATTGTAGAAAAGCTGGATGGCATGGTGAATACTACAATGGGGAAAAATGGCGCCAAATATTATAATTATATTGGAGTAGTATTCATTTTTATCTTATTTAGTAATATATCAGGCCTGTTGGGACTAAGGCCTCCCACGGCAGATTACGGTGTGACATTTCCCTTGGGTATACTGACCTTTATATTGATTCACTTTAATCAGTTTAAGTATCAGAAGCCAAAGGATATTTGGAAGGATATGTGTTCGCCGTTGCCGCCATGGTTGCCAATTTGGTTTCCTATTAACGTAATCAGTGAGTTGGCCGTTCCTGTATCCCTGTCATTGCGTCTCTTTGCAAATGTACTGTCAGGAACGATTATGATGGCACTCATATACGGAATTTTAGGCTGGATTGCCACAATTTGGCCGGCAGCATTGCATGTGTATTTTGATTTGTTCTCAGGAGCAATTCAGACATATGTATTTTGTATGTTGACAATGACGTATATATCTAATGCTATTGGAGAAGAAGCATAAAAAGTTTTTTTCAGCTGATATTTTGGCTGTCAATATTTATAAATTCAGGAGGAAAACAATATGGAATTCAATGAAAGCTTTATTTTAGGATGTTCAGCAATCGGTGCAGGTCTGGCAGTTATTGCCGGTATCGGACCCGGTGTAGGACAGGGTATCGCAGCAGGTCACGCTGCAGCAGCAGTAGGACGTAATCCCGGAGCTAAGTCTTCAATTACTTCTACCATGATTCTTGGTCAGGCAGTTGCAGAGACCACCGGTTTGTATGGTTTGTTGGTTGCTATTCTGTTATTATTTGTAAAACCGTTGTTGTGGTAATTTCCATAACATACCGGAAAGGAGACCGAAATGATACTATTAAATGCAGGAGAGACCTATGACAGAATGTTTGGCATTGACTGGCAGTTAATTGCGGATTCTACTCTGACAATTATTGCTGTGTTTGCCCTGTTTGCCATAATGAGTTACTTCCTGTTCAACCCGGCAAGAAAGATGCTTCAGGACCGTAGAGAGAAGATTCAGAATGAGCTTGCTGATGCCAAAACCAGCATGGAGGAGGCACACAGCCTGCGGGAGGAATATGAAGGCAGATTGAAGGCTGTTGACAAAGAAGCGGAGAATATCTTGAGCGAAGCCCGCAAAAAGGGCCTTGCCAATGAAAATCAAATCATTGCGCAGGCAAAGGAAGAAGCGGCACGCATTCTGGAGAGAGCCCGCGTGGAGGCTGAGCTTGAGAAGCAGAAGATGTCCGATGATGTAAAGAAGGAGATCGTTACTGTGGCAGCTGCCATGGCAGGCAAGGTGATGTCTGCTTCTATTGATGAATCAGAGCAGAATCGTCTGATTGACGAGACTCTGAAGGAAATGGGTGATGACACATGGCTAAGTTAGTTTCTAAGACCTATGGTGAAGCTCTGTTTGAGATTGCGATGGATGTTAAGGAAGGTGATAAAGCCGGTGAACTGATGGACGAAATCATTCAGGTGAAGGAGATTATCCGTCAGAATCACGAGTTTGACAAGCTGTTAAAGCATCCGGGCATCCCCAAACAGGAAAAGATACAGGTCGTGAAGAATGTTTTCAAGGAGCACATCAGCGAAGAGCTTTTGGGCTTTTTGGAGGTAGTGCTTCAGAAAGAAAGATATAGTGAACTGCCTGCCATCTTTGAATACTTTATCGAGAAGGTAAAGGAAGTTAAGAAAATCGGTGTGGCGTATGTAAACAGCGCAGTAGAGCTTACGGATGCTCAGAAGGAGCAGGTAAAGGCAAAGCTTTTGCAGACCACCTCCTATGAGACCATGGAAATGCACTACAGCGTGGATGCGTCACTTATCGGCGGTATGGTTATCCGTATCAATGACAGAGTGGTAGACAGCAGTATTAAGAGTAAATTAAATGATTTGACAAGACAATTATTACAAATTCAGCTGGGTTAACCGGCTGGAGGAAAGGTGCGACAGATCCATGAATTTAAGACCAGAAGAAATCAGTTCCGTAATCAAGGATCAAATCAAGAGATATGCATCTGCCCTTGAGGTATCAGACGTTGGTACCGTTATTCAGGTGGCTGATGGTATCGCTCGTGTACATGGACTGGAAAATGCCATGCAGGGAGAGCTTTTGGAGTTTCCCGGTGAAGTATATGGCATGGTGCTCAACCTTGAGGAAGACAATGTAGGTGTTGTACTGTTAGGCAGTGCCAAGAATATCAATGAAGGCGATACTGTTAAGACAACAGGCCGAGTGGTAGAGGTTCCCGTTGGAGATGCCCTGCTTGGACGTGTTGTAAATGCGTTGGGTCAGCCTATTGACGGTAAGGGTCCTGTACAAACTGACAAGTTCCGTAAGATTGAGCGTGTGGCAAGTGGTGTTATCACAAGAAAGAGTGTAGATACACCTCTTCAGACAGGTATTAAAGCGATTGACTCTATGGTTCCCATCGGAAGAGGACAAAGAGAGCTTATTATCGGAGACCGTCAGACGGGTAAAACCGCTATTGCGATTGATACCATTATCAATCAGAAGGGTCAGAATGTAAAATGTATTTATGTGGCAATCGGTCAGAAGGCTTCTACCGTAGCCAATATTGTTAAGACTTTGGAGGAGTTTGGCGCCATGGCATATACTACCGTAGTAGTATCCACCGCTAGTGATTTGGCTCCTTTGCAGTATATTGCTCCCTATTCCGGATGCGCTATCGGCGAGGAATGGATGGAGAACGGAGAGGATGTATTGGTAGTATATGATGACTTAAGTAAACATGCTACCGCTTACCGTACACTCTCCCTGCTGCTTCGTCGTCCCCCCGGACGTGAGGCATATCCCGGTGATGTATTCTATCTGCACTCCAGACTTTTGGAGCGTGCAGCAAGAATGAATGAGGAATACGGCGGAGGTTCCCTTACTGCGCTCCCCATTATTGAAACTCAGGCAGGAGACGTATCTGCATACATTCCTACCAATGTTATCTCCATTACCGATGGTCAGATTTATCTGGAGACCGAGATGTTTAATGCGGGCTTCCGCCCTGCGGTAAATGCAGGTCTTTCCGTATCACGAGTTGGTGGTGCGGCACAGATTAAGGCTATGAAGAAAATTGCAGCGCCTATCCGTGTGGAGCTGGCACAGTACAGAGAGCTTGCGGCATTTGCACAGTTCGGTTCCGAGCTTGATGCAGATACCAAGGAGAAGCTGGCACAGGGTGAGAGAATCAAGGAAGTATTAAAGCAGCCTCAGTATCAGCCCATGCCCGTTCAGTATCAGGTTATCATTATCTATGCAGTAACGCACAAGTATCTTTTGGATGTGGCTGTAGAGGATATCACCAGATTCGAGAAGGAATTCTTTGAATTTTTGGATACCAAGTATCCTGAGATTCCCGGAAACATCGCTTCCGAGCAGGTTATTTCAGATGAGACGGAAAGCTTACTTCAGAAGGCACTGGATGAGTTTAAACAGCAGTTTACAAAGTAAAGGTGAGGATAAATTATGGCATCAATGCGTGATATAAAGCGCCGTAAAAGCAGTATCCAGAGCACCCAGCAGATTACCAAGGCGATGAAGCTTGTGTCTACGGTTAAGCTACAACGTGCAAGGGCAAATGCAGAGCGCTCGCAGTCATATTTCAAATGCATGTATGACACGGTCAGCAGTATTTTATCCCGCGTAGGACATGTGGAGCATAAGTATTTGCTTCCCGGACAATCCCCCAAGAAGGCAGTGATTGTGATTACCTCCAACAGAGGTCTTGCAGGCGGTTACAACTCCAATGTGGTAAAGCTAGTTACCCGCAATGAGGAGTTTTCCAAAGAAGACTTATTAATCTATGCGGTGGGTAATAAGGGAAGAGAGATGCTTGGAAGAAGCGGTTACGAGATTAAGGAGACGTTACCCGAGATCATCGAGGAACCGGCTTATGCGGACGCAATGCTTATGGCAAAAAGGTTGCTAACCTCCTTTGAGGAAGGAGAAATCGGTGAGATATATCTTGCCTACACTTCCTTTAAGAATACGGTAAGCCATGTGCCTACGTTGTTAAAGCTGTTACCGGTAGAGTATGATGCAGAGAATCCGGCAGATAGTTCAAATCAGGATGCAATTATGAACTTTGAGCCGGAGGATGTAGAGGCTCTTGATATGATTGTTCCTAAATACATTGCAAGCCTGATTTATGGAGCTATGGTTGAGGCGGTTGCCAGTGAAAACGGTGCCCGTATGCAGGCGATGGACAATGCGACCAGCAATGCAGAGGAAATGATCAGCGATTTGGCGCTTAAGTATAACAGAGCACGTCAGGGCTCTATTACACAGGAATTAACTGAAATTATAGCAGGTGCGGAAGCACTCGGCTAAAAGATAAGGACAGTTCTAAGACTGCAAAATACGCAGCCTAAGAACTGTATCGGCGCGAGGCGCCTCCCTTATCTGGAAGAATTGCCATGGCAATTCTTCTGAATGTTAAAGATATGAAATATTTGTCCGCAGCTGCGGGCGGAAAGAGGTAGAAATGGCAGGAGAGAATAAAGGTAAGATTACCCAGGTCATCGGTGCGGTTTTGGACGTGCGTTTTGACGAAGGTAAGCTTCCTGAGATTAAT
>SVFG01000004.1 GCA_015056975.1 Lachnospiraceae bacterium
GTAATGCATAGAAGACCTCCGATGAGTTTTTTGTAAAAATGAGTATACGTTAATTTTAGTGTATAATTAACTTGCACTTGTGTCTACATAAAAAAGGTGGGTGTCTACTTTTATCTTACCACTTCACCTCTAATTTCCGGAATGCAGATGTCGCAAGTTCGGTATGTATTATGCAACGAGGGCAGATGGGTACCATGACACAAGCAGCGCAATGTGAGCACGCCGGCCCTTAGCGAGGTATAAGACGCAGCATTGCGTCTTCGAGCTTAGTGCCGCTGCGCTGCGAACTTTAGCGAAAGCGTGCCTGCGGTGTCATGGTACCTATCTCGTCCTCGTTCTTCACACAGAGACGAGATACGTTTTACTATCTCGTCTCTGATGAGCGGTCGGCAAATGACCATTCATGCAAGCATGATGGTCGCTTGCCTCGTCGCCATCACAAAAAACCGGCATGCATTTGCACACCGGTTTTATCATTCATTATACTAACTCAAGTACAACTTCCATAGCTGCGTCACCCTTACGAAGACCAATCTTAACGATTCTGGTGTAACCACCCTTACGGTCAGCGTACTTAGGTGCGTACTCATCAAATAACTTTGCAACAAGGTCAACCTCTTTGGTATTTTTCTTCTTGCCTGCTGCTTCAGCGGGAACTTCCACTACAGGATACAATACCTTGAGCATCTGACGTCTAGCGTGCAATCTGGAAGGCATATCCTTCTTGATTTCCTTCTCAACGCTCTCGAACTTGGTAACCTTCTTACCATCAACAACTTCCTTTACTCTCTTACCATCTTTGTCCTTTACGGGAACCTTTGCGGTAACCTTAACCATCTCGAAGTTGTCTTTCTCTTTAACTGCCAAAGCGATAAGTCCTTCAGCAATCTTTCTTACTTCCTTAGCCTTAGCCTCGGTGGTAACGATTTTACCATTGTTCAACAATGCAGTTACCTGATTTCTTAATAATGCTTTTCTCTGTGCAGATGTTCTGCCGAGTTTTCTGTACTTTGCCATGATAATTTCCTTTCTCCATTCATGGGACATCCGGCCACGCTCTTTGGACTTACTTACCGAATGCTGTTTTTAGTTTCCATATAGAGATGAACCACGTCTGTGCACTTTGGACTTATCAAACATGGAAAATCTTTCTTTTAGTTGTCATCGCTGGGATTTAACTGCAAGCCCAACTCTTTTAACTTAGCCAATACTTCTTCTAAAGATTTACGACCCAGGTTACGAACCTTCATCATGTCCTCCGGAGTCTTATTGGTCAACTCTTCTACTGTGTTGATACCTGCTCTCTTCAAGCAGTTGTAGGAACGAACAGACAACTCCAGTTCATCGATACTCATCTCAAGTACCTTCTCCTTCTCGTCGTTCTCTTTCTCAATCATAACCTCTGCAGTCTTTGCATTCTCAGACAAATCAATGAAGAGGCTCAAATGCTCGCTAAGTACCTTTGCAGCTAAGCTGACAGCTTCATCGGGAACTAAGGTTCCGTTGGTGAATACATCCAAGGTCAGCTTGTCAAAGTCTGTAATCTGTCCTACACGGGTATTTTCAACAGTAACGTTAACTCTTTCTACAGGAGTGTAGATGGAGTCGATAGCGATTACACCAATCGGTAAATCTTCGTGTTTGTTCTTGTCTGCACTTACATAGCCACGACCTCTTGTGATGGTCAGTTCCATGTAAAGCTTAGTATCCTTGCCGCTTAAAGTAGCAATTACCAAATCAGGATTCAAAATCTCGATATCCTGATCAACCTGGATATCAGAAGCCTTTACTACGCCTTCGCCTTCGAACTCAATGTACGCAGTCTTTACTTCATTGGTCTCGCTGTTGTTCTTGATTGCAAGACTCTTGATGTTCATGATAATCTCAGTCACATCTTCCTTTACGCCGGGAATGGAACTGAACTCATGAAGTACACCTTCGATTTTCACCTGGCTTACTGCACAACCGGGCAATGAAGAGAGCATGATTCTTCTCAAGGAATTACCAAGAGTGATACCATAACCTCTTTCCAAAGGTTCCACAACGAATTTGCCGTACTTTTTGTCTTCTGAAATCTCAGATACCTCAATATTGGGTCTCTCAAAATCAAACACTGTAAATACCCTCCTTTTTGAATGTTTTTAATGAATACATACACTCTGAGCGCATAATATGCCGCCTCAGAGTGTTTATAGGGCTTACTTGGAGTACAACTCGACGATAAGCATTTCATCTACAGGAACATCAATCATCTCTCTGGTAGGAAGATTCTTGATGGTTCCCTTGAAGTTATCAATATCAACATCCATCCATTCAGGTACCAGTCTGCCACCGGTTACCTCAACGATATCCTTATATCTCTGTAAGGACTTAGCCTTCTCAGAAATTTCGATAACGTCACCAGCCTTGATTAAGTAAGAAGGAATGTTTACAACCTTGCCGTTTACCAAAACATGCTTATGGTCAACAACCTGTCTTGCTTCTCTTCTGGTTCTTGCGAATCCCATTCTGAAAATTACGCTGTCAAGTCTGCTCTCAAGCATAATCATCAGGTTCTCACCGGTCATTCCCTTCATTCTGTCAGCCTTCTCATAGTAGTTTCTGAAAGGCTTCTCAAGAACGCCGTAGATGAACTTAGCTTTCTGCTTCTCACGAAGCTGTAAACCATATTCACTTACCTTCTTGCCTGCTCTTGCATTTGTTCTGTTAGACTTCTTGTCATAGCCTAAGTAAGAAGGCTCAAGACCAAGAGATCTACATCTTTTTAATACGGGTACGCGATTAACTGCCATTTTTTTATTTTCCTTTCTTGTCTGTTTACAACGCTTACTGCGCCTTCATCCAACCTGCCTCATTATTTTTCACTCGAAAACCGCCTTGCTTCGCAATGCATGCGCTCACGCGCATTCTGATTTTCTCGTGTCTTCGTCGGGTGATAACAAATGATTGCTTAGCAATCGCTTGTTTTCCTTCCTCCTCGACTATACACGGCGTCTCTTAGGAGGACGGCATCCATTGTGAGGAACGGGAGTTACGTCACGGATACTAACCACCTCAAGACCACAAGCAGATAATGCTCTGATTGCTGCCTCACGTCCTGAACCGGGTCCCTTTACAAAAACGTCAACGTATTTCAGTCCATGTACTAAAGCAGCCTTTGTAGCTGTCTCTGCTGCCATCTGTGCAGCATATGGAGTAGATTTCCTTGAACCTCTAAAACCAAGACCACCGGCACTTGCCCAGCTAAGAGCATTACCTTCAGCGTCTGTCAATGTAACAATTGTATTGTTAAAAGAAGACTGAATATGTGCCTGTCCGCGTTCAACGTTTTTCTTTACACGCTTCTTTGTTACTTTCTTTGCAACTTTTTTAGCCATTTTAAACTAACCTACTTTCTCATATTAATTTACAGTTACTTTTTCTTGTTTGCAACGGTACGCTTAGGACCCTTACGTGTTCTTGCATTGGTCTTTGTCTTCTGACCACGAACGGGAAGTCCCTTACGATGACGGATACCACGATAGCATCCGATTTCCTGAAGTCTCTTAATGTTGAGTGCGATTTCTCTTCTCAAATCACCCTCTACCATTACGCCGAGCTTTTCGATAGCTTCGGTCATCTTCTTTACCTCTTCATCGGTAATGTCTCTTACTCTGGTATCGGGATTTACACCGGCCTCTTCCAGAATTCTGGTAGCGGTAGGTCTGCCGATTCCATAAACATAAGTCAAACCGATTTCAATACGTTTTTCTCTAGGTAAGTCAACACCTGCGATACGAGCCATTTACGTTTCCTCCATTTTCTGCGTTCTCACTTTCCGTGAGAGTTACGCTGCGCACGTTGGTCTGTTTGTTGTGCGCTTATTCAGTTACTAATTGATTGGGGCTTTCACCCAACCGGACAGCAATCCGATTTTTCTGTTACTCCGAACACATTCATTGAATGCTTCCACTTCACAGTATCAACAAGTAATCTCCCGTAAGCTCTATCCAAACTGTAGGTCGCCCTACATCTATTATGATAATCGATGCTTAAGCACCGGTTCAGCCGCACATAATAACTGGACAAGAACTCACATACCTGATTCCTATCATCGATAGGTCTTCATTCAGGCGGTGATTATCCCTGTCTCTGCTTGTGTTTCGGATTCTCACAGATTACTCTGATGCTTCCTTTTCTCTTAATGATTTTGCACTTTTCGCAAATTGGTTTTACTGATGATCTAACCTTCACGTTAAACCCTCCTTTCAAAAAAGACCGTTTTACATTATAACATAGTGTTTTTCGGTTTGCAAGCCATTTTCAAATATATTTTTACTTATTTTTGCTTATTTGTTAATATTTTGAAGAAAACACCACATATTTATCATTCTCAAAGCCGGTTTCATATCCGTAATCCGCTAAAAACGCTCTGATAAGCTCCAATTTCTTAATCGTAATCTCATCCATAAAGATTGCATCCTGCCTCTTTCCCTGCATATACTCTGCCCAGGAAATCTCCATAATGACTACCGGCGTTTTCCCTTGTGCCTTCACTTCTTCCCTGACCTTCTCCAAATCCTCACGCATCACTTCATATCCGTAGGAACGCAAATCACTCCAGATATTCATGGCCGGTCTAAGCTCCATATAATGAGCGATTGCCGGAATTTGACCGTACAAAATACATTCCTTATCTCTAAGTCTGTTCTCTCCCAAATAATTGTACAATTCCGTCAGACTTTCTGCTTTTTCTCTCCCGGTAATCATTCCGTTAAGCGTTGGAATACCGGTTATTTTTGTATCCATATTTCTTCCGCCGGTCGCTTCCTCATACGAAAAGGTATAACCGAAACGTAATGCCTGCACACTTACTATAATCACTGCAAGCACCATCACACACTTCATCGGGAAGAACCATATTTTTTCTTCCTGCCTGCAAAGCTTCCATATCAGATACAATACAAATGGTAATACCATAAAAGTATTATTGATACCGGAGTACATGGCATTATTACTGCCCAGTGTACCAATCAATATCAGAATAATTACAAACAATGCTTTCAGCTTATCCTCCGCAGCAATTCCCTTCCTTGCAAGGAAATAAACAGAAAGCAGTATAGCCAGTGCAAACAGTGCAACACAGGGATAATATATTGACTGATAAATTGCATAGTCCCTCAAGTAGAAATTGTTCCCTGCCAACCAATACAGCAGGACAACTGCAGCCACCAGTACAATTCCTTTCTTTACTGCCTTCCACCTTCCGGGTACAATCAGGCAAAGTACCGTGCAGACCACAAGCATCAGACCAAAACGCTTCAACCAATAGCTACAATCAAAGTAGGCCTGTACCATACCCAGCAGCATACGCATAGGTGAATAATCTGTTGCAACCTCCGTCATCTCAAACAGACGCATTACGCTTTCAAAGTATTCTGTAAACCCATAGCGCAGGGACATAAACAGAAGAAAGCCACCCAAACCGATAACATAACCAAGCACACAATTACCGGTTTCTTTCAACACAACACGCCATGATTTTTTCACAACTGCCGCATAACCCCATACCACAAGAATCATCCCCATATGCGTCAGATTGGAAAAGCGGACAGCCACATTCAAACCGAGCAAAATACCTGCAAACAGTAAATACTTATCCCTTCCGCATTCGAGTCCCTGATATATCAGGATGCATCCTGCCAGCAAAAACAGATATGTCAAATAGTGATACAACACTGCTGTGGGCGCCCAGCACAAAGAACATGCAAGTATTTCTCCCGCAAAGGCTATCCACTCAGGCATCTTCAGTCTGTAAACACAAAAAAGGAACGTTCCTACAGCCATAAAACTAACAAATAAGGCTGTATAAACATTCAATCCAAGTACCGTATCACCAAAAGGCAGTTTGGTCAGGACAGCGCCCGCCTGATTTGCAAGCCACGTGGCAAAAAACCACATTGAATCCATATATTCCAAACTGTTATTCTTGAAATTTGCGTAATTATATCCCATATCCCAAATATCCACTCCAACGCAAAAATGTCGGAGTGGATATAGAAATAACAGAATTATCATTATTATATTAATATATGGTTTAACCTTTTTATCTTTCACCGTTTTATTTATCTCTCCAGATAATACGTCCCTTGCTCAAATCATAGGGGGACAGCTCCAGGGTTACCTTGTCACCGGGAAGAATACGGATAAAATTCTGACGAAGCTTACCGCTGATATGTGCAAGCACACGATGTCCATTCTCCAACTCTACCTGAAACATGGTGTTGGGCAACTTCTCTACTACAGTTCCTTCGATTTCAATTACATCACTTTTAGACATACATTTCCTCCATATTAAATCTGCTCTTGATTATTATAATGTTTAATTTCATACTTGATTTCCTCATCAAGTATTTTATCCTTATCATAAAGCCTTTGCAATAAAGCCGCATCTACCGTATGCTTCATCATCTGCACATGCTTTTTACGCTTTCTTTTCGGCTTATTAACTGTTTTTAATCTGCCGTCACACAAGGTAACAAACTCTGCATCTTCACCGATAATAACATATATCTGTGACTTATCATGTCCGGCCTTGGAGATGGCAAATCGTCCGATTAAAGAGTCCTCCATCCGCATCCTCCGTCCGTCACTTAATACAGTGTCAAAATTTCAGGCTCACCGTCTGTAACCAGAATGGTGTTTTCATAGTGTGCGGACCATGAGCCATCCTCGGTCACTACGGTCCAGTCATCATCCAGCCATTCCACATCGGCTCTGCCCATATTTATCATCGGCTCAATAGCCAATGTCATACCTGCATGCAGCTTTAAACCACGTCTTCTCTGGGCAAAGTTCGGAATCTGCGGATCCTCGTGCAAGCTGGTACCGATTCCGTGTCCTACCAAATCTCTTACAATACCGTATCCATAAGGACTGATAGAGGCATCAATAGCGTTTGATATATCATACAGATGATTGCCGGCCTTTGCCATTTTGATACCGTCAAAGAAGCTCTGCTTCGTTCTTTCGATGAGAAGCCGCGCTGCTTCGCTTACAGTGCCTATTGCAAAGGTTCTCGCCATATCGGAATGATACCCCTTGTAAATCAGACCTGCATCAAGGCTTACAATATCTCCGTCCTGCAAAATACGGTCTGCACGCGGAATCCCATGCACGACCTCATCATTTACAGATACACAGACGGATGCAGGATAACCATTATAATTCAGGAAATTGGGAATGCAACCATGTCCTCTGATAAGCTTCTCTCCCAGTATGTCAATATCCTTTGTAGACATACCCGGTCTGATTGCCTGCTCCAAATTTTGGAACACATCTGCCAGAAGCTTGCAGGATTCCCTCATCAACTCAATTTCTCTTGCTGATTTAATTGTAACTGCCATCGCTTATCCTTACTTCCTTTACTCTAAAATTGCCACGATTGCAGCAAATACGTCTTTCATATCAACTGTACCGTCCACAGTATGAAGAACACCCTTCTTGGTGTAGAAATCAATCAGAGGCTGTGTCTGGTCATGATATACCTTTAAACGGTTTAATACAGTCTCGGGCTTATCATCATCACGAAGTACAAGCTCCTTACCACAGGTGTCGCAGATACCCTCTGTCTTGGGGGGAATATGCTCAATGTGATAGGTTGCGCCACAGGACAGACATGCACGTCTTCCGGACATTCTTCTAACAATATTCTCATCAGGTACATTTACATCAATTGCAAAATCAATGGCATCACCAAGCTCGGAAAGTGCCTTGTCAAGTACCTCTGCCTGAGGAATGGTTCTGGGGAAACCGTCAAGTACATATCCGTTTGCGCAGTCATCCTTTGCCACTCTGTCAAGCAAAATCTTAACAGTCAGCTCATCGGGAACCAGCTGTCCCTGATCCATATATTTCTTAGCTTCCATACCAAGTTCCGTACCGTTCTTGATATTAGCGCGGAAAATATCTCCTGTAGAGATATGGGGAATCATATATTTCTCTGCAATCATCTTTGCCTGGGTACCTTTTCCGGCACCGGGTGCACCTAACATAATAATCTTCATATACTTATCCTAACCTTTCTCGTATCTTTACTGCATAGTTAACGCAGTCTAACATTTACATTTTATCTTTTTTGTATGTCTTTTGCAACCATAAAAATAAAAAAAATATATCCGGACGAAAAAATCATCCGGATATATCATAATTATTAATCCTGTAAGAATCCTTTGTAGTTGCGTACAACCATCTGGGATTCAATCTGCTTCATCGTCTCCAGTACAACGCTAACGATAATGATAAGGCTGGTACCACCAAAGGATACCTTCGCACCAAACACACCGTTAAAGAAGAAAGGAATAACCGAAATAAGGGTCAAGCCGATAGCTCCGATGAAAACAATGTAATTCAATACCTTATTCAGATAATCACTGGTAGGCTTACCGGGTCTGATACCGGGAATAAAGCCGCCCTGCTTCTTCATGTTATCTGCTACCATCAGAGGATTAAAGGTTATGGATGTATAGAAATATGCAAAGAACACAATCAATACAATATAAAACAGTAATCCGATGGAATATTTAAGCATCTCCGGTCTGCACCAGTTCTCAGAGTTCATACCCTTAAGAACCTCTCCCCAGAAGCCTGTACCCTGATAGCCCACAAAGGAACAAATCAAAAGCGGGAACTGCATAATGGACTGTGCAAAAATAACGGGGATAACACCTGAAGTATTTACTCTTAAAGGAATGCTGGAGGTCTGTCCTCCTACCATTTTTCTGCCCTGCATCTTCTTTGCATACTGTACGGGTATCTTACGGGTTGCGCTGTTTAAAAGAACAACCAATACCACCATACCTACAATAATTGCAAGAATAATTGCAGCTGCAAGAATTCCCTTCATAACCGGCTTACCTTTTATGAACATCTCATACAGATTCATAAAGTCTTCCGGCAATCTGGAAATAATATTGATAACAAGTACTATGGAAATACCGTTACCTATACCTTTTTCAGTGATCTGCTCACCAATCCACATCAGGAACGCACTACCTGCGGTAAGTGCTGCAATCGCAACGATTACGCTGAACACGCCCTTATTATACATATAGCCCATATTGGAAAATCCGATGGACATTGCTGTCGCCTGAATCAAAGCCAGACCAACGGTTACATATCTGGTGATAGAAGCAATCTTCTTTCTGCCGTCCTCACCCTCACGCTGCATATCCTCAAGCTTGGGAATAGCAATGGTAAGTAACTGCATAATAATGGAAGATGTAATATAAGGGTTGATACCCAGTGCCAAAATCGCCACACTTTCAAATGAACCGCCTGTAAGAGCGTCAAAGAAACTAAATGCGCCGCCTGTTTTGGATGTAAACCACTTAGCAAATTCCTCTCCGTTTACACCGGGCGTAGGCAGCTGTGATCCCAAACGGATCACAACCAACATTGCCAGTGTAAATAGAATTTTATGTCTTACTTCCTTGATTTTAAATGCGTTTTTCAGCGTTGTAAGCATTACATCACCTCTGCAGTTCCACCAAGTGCCTCGATTTTTTCTTTTGCAGATGCACTGAATGCATCAACCTTAACATCGAGCTTCTTGGTAAGTTCTCCATTTCCGAGTACCTTAACACCATCTCTGGGGTTTTTAACAATACCAGCTTCGATTAATGCGTTTACGTCTACGGTAGCACCATTCTCGAATACCTCAAGAGCGCTGATGTTGATAGCAACGATCTCCTTAGTATTTCTATTGGTGAAACCTCTCTTGGGGATACGTCTGTATAAAGGCATCTGTCCACCTTCAAAGCCAACTCTGGGTGCTCCTGAACGAGCCTTCTGACCCTTGTGACCCTTGCCGGCAGTCTTGCCATTACCTGAGCCGTGTCCACGTCCTCTTCTAAAATTATCACTGTGCTTAGAACCTTCTGCAGGTCTTAAATTGGATAATTCCATTCCTAACACCTCCTTGTCTAATTATACTTCTTCTACTTTAATTAAGTGACTAACCTGACGAATCTGTCCTCTTGTAGCTTCATTATCAGGAAGTATTATGGACTTACCAATTTTGCGAAGTCCCATAGATTCAACAGTTGCTCTATTCTTCGGTACAGCACCGATAGTGGACTTTACCAAAGTAATCTTTAACATTTTATCTGCCATTGTCGTTCTCCTTTCCTGCTAATCAATCTTAAGCCATAACCTCTTCAACAGATTTTCCACGGCTCTTTGCTACCTCTTCAGGAGCCTTGAGCTGGCTTAAGCCGGTGATTGTTGCAAGAACAACATTCTGCTTGTTATTAGAGCCTAATGACTTTGTACGGATATTCTTGATACCTGCAAGTTCACATACCACACGGGCAGGACCACCTGCGATGATACCGGTACCTTCGGGAGCTCTCTTTAACAATACGTTAGCGGAGCCGTACTTACCGATAAAATCATGTGTAATGGAATTGTTCTCGTCAAGAGCTACAGCTACGATATGCTTACAAGCATCTTCTTTACCCTTGCGGATTGCTTCAGGAATTTCTACTGCCTTACCAAGTCCGGCACCTACATGGCCGTTACCGTCACCAACTACTACAAGTGCGGTGAAACGCATGTTACGACCACCCTTAACGGTTTTGGTTACACGCTTGATGGTAACAACCTTATCAGTTAATTCTAACTGGCTTGCATCTATGATTGTGTGTTTCATGGTGTATTCCTCTTCCTTTCCTAGAATTCCAAGCCAGCTTCTCTGGCTGCATCAGCTAATGCTGCGATCTTACCCTGGTATATAAAGCCGCCTCTGTCAAAAACAACTTCCTTGATACCTTTCTCAATTGCTCTCTTAGCAATTACAGTTCCCAAATATGCTGCTGCATCAACGTTATTGGTCTTTTCAAGCTCTGCCTTCACATCTTTCTCAAGTGTGGAAGCTGCTACTAAAGTATTCCCAACTGTATCGTCGATAATTTGAGCATACATATGATTATTGCTTCTGAATACTGCAAGACGAGGTCTCTGCGCAGTACCGCTGAAGCGGTTACGAATTTTCATGTGCTTTTTAACACGAACTTTTTGTCTTGATTCCTTGCTAACCATCTTCATACTCTCCTTATCTGTTATTTCTTACCAGTCTTACCAACTTTACGTCTGATTGTTTCATCAGCATACTTGATACCCTTACCCTTGTAAGGCTCAGGTCTTCTCTTGTCTCTGATTTCAGCTGCGAATTGGCCAACTTTTTCTTTATCAATACCCTTAACAATAATGATGTTCTGTCCTTCAACAACAGCCTCAACGCCTTCGGGATCCTCCATCTCTACGGGATGAGAGAAACCAAGGTTCAAGGTAAGCTTCTTACCGGACTTGGATACTCTGTAACCTACACCGTTTACCTCTAACTTCTTCTCGTAGCCTGCAGTAACACCTACTACCATGTTGTTGATTAAGGTTCTTGTTAAGCCGTGAAGAGATTTCATCTTCTTCAAATCGTTGGGTCTGCTTACTACAATTTCAGCACCCTCAACCTTGATATCCATTTCTGCGGGTAATACTCTCTCAAGAGTACCCTTAGGACCCTTAACGGTCACTTTGTTATTTTCTGCAATATCTACAGTTACGCCTGCAGGAATTGCGATTGGCATTCTTCCTATACGTGACATGCCCGTACCTCCTAATTTATTCTATAAATAATTTATAGTTACCTTATTTCACACTCGAGAAACCATGTGCTTCACACATGCGTAGCTACGCTACTATGTTTCTCTCGTTGACAGGTCGCACAAAATCAAATACTTCGCTACGCTTGTGCTTGATTTTGTTGCTCAGCTTTCAAATACTTCGCGTCGCTCGTGCTTGATTTTTTGCTTTCGGTTCAGTCATTTGTTTTACCAAACAAATGCCAGAACCTCACCTCCAACTTGAAGCTCTCTAGCCTTCTTGTCGGTTACAACGCCCTGATTGGTAGAAATAATAGCAATACCCAAACCGCCAAGTACCTTAGGCAGTTCTTCCTTGCCTGCGTATACACGAAGACCGGGCTTGGAAATTCTCTTGATACCGGAAATAATCTTCTCGTTCTTATCAGCACCATACTTTAATGCGATGCGGATAGTCTTGAAGTTACCATCTTCGATAACGTCATATTTCTTGATATATCCTTCTTCTAAAAGAATTTCTGCGATTGCCAACTTCATTTTAGAAGCAGGAACATCAACTGTGTCATGTTTAGCCGTATTTGCATTACGGATTCTTGTAAGCATATCTGCAATAGGATCACTCATTGTCATAGTTTATTTCCTCCTTCCTACCAACTTGCTTTCTTTACGCCGGGAATCTCACCCTTGTATGCTAACTCACGGAAGCAAACTCTGCAGATTCCGTATTTTTTAAGAACTGAGTGTGGACGACCACAAATCTTGCAACGTGTGTAAGCCTGTGTAGAGAATTTAGGTTTACGCTGCTGTTTAATTTTCATTGATGTCTTAGCCATCAGAATTTCCCTCCTATTATTTAGCGAACGGCATGTTGAATAATGTTAATAATTCACGTGCTTCTTCATCTGTCTTTGCAGTTGTTACGAAAATGATATCCATACCTCTGGTCTTATCAATCTTATCGTACTCAATCTCAGGGAAGATGAACTGCTCTTTGATACCGAGTGCATAATTACCTCTTCCGTCAAATGCATTAGGGTTTACACCTCTAAAGTCACGTACACGAGGTAATGCCAGGTTCACCAAACGATCAAGGAACTCATACATCTTCTCGCCACGAAGGGTGGTCTTACAACCGATAGCCATACCCTCACGAATCTTGAAGTTCGCTACGGAATTCTTTGCCTTGGTAAGAACTGCCTTCTGGCCTGTAATGGTTTCCATATCATTTACTGCGTTCTCAAGAACCTTTGCATTGTCTTTTGCTTCGCCAACGCCCATATTGATAACGATTTTGTCAAGCTTGGGAACTTCCATTACGTTCTTATAACCAAACTTCTTCGTCATAGCTGCAACGATTTCGTCTTTATAAAAATCTTTAAGTCTTGCCACGTTTGTATCCTCCTTCCTACTTCTTATCGATAACTTCGCCAGTTGCCTTAGCGAAACGCACCTTCTTGTCTCCATCCATCTTGAAGCCAACTCTTGTTGCCTTGCCGTTGAAAACAAGCATTACGTTAGAGATATCAATAGGAGCTTCTTTCTGTGCAATACCACCGTTGGGGTTTGCCTGAGAAGGCTTTGCGTGCTTGGTAATCATGTTGATACCTTCAACCAAAACCTTATGATTCTTAACATCAACAGAAAGAACCTTTCCTTCTGCACCTGCATCTTTACCGGCAATTACCTTAACGGTATCGCCCTTCTTAATCTTCATTGTTGACATATGGCACCTCCTTATAATACTTCAGGAGCCAAGGAAACAATTTTCATAAACTGTTTTTCACGAAGCTCTCTTGCTACCGGTCCAAAGATACGAGTTCCTCTGGGGGTCTTGTCATCCTTGATAATAACAGCAGCATTTTCGTCAAATTTAATATAGGAACCATCCTTACGACGAGCGCCTTTTACAGAGCGAACAACAACTGCCTTAACAACATCGCCCTTCTTTACAACGCCGCCTGGTGTTGCATCTTTAACGGAAGCAACAATCACATCGCCAATCTGCGCATATCTTCTTGTAGAGCCGCCCATAACGCGGATGCAAAGTAATTCTTTAGCACCGGTGTTATCAGCAACTTTCAGTCTGCTTTCTTGCTGAACCATGATTTTCCTCCTTTGCCGTGGTTACGGCATTTTCCAAAAGTTAATTATTTAACTCTTTCTACTATTTCTACAAGTCTCCATCTCTTATCCTTAGAAAGGGGTCTTGTCTCCATAACCTTAACGGTATCGCCGATGTTGCACTCATTGTTCTCGTCATGAGCCTTAAGCTTGTAAGTTCTCTTAACAATCTTGTTGTAAAGAGGATGCTTTACATGATCTTCGATTGCAACAACAATAGTTTTTTCCATCTTATTGCTCACTACCTTACCGGTACGTGTCTTTCTCAAATTTCTTTCCACGATTGATCTCCTTTCTTCCCGCTACGCTTACGCTCTTGCCTTCTCAGTGATAACGGTCTGAATACGTGCAATGTTTCTTCTAACTTCCTTGATTCTTGCAGTATTGTCCAACTGATTGGTTGCGTTCTGGAATCTCAAATTGAAAAGTTCTTTCTTTGCTGCTACCAATTCCTGTGCAAGTTCTGCCTCAGATTTGGTCTTTAATTCTTCTACAAATTTATTCATTATGATACACCGCCTTCCAAATCTGCCTTGGAAACAATCTTGCACTTGCAAGGAAGCTTGTGCATAGCAAGACGTAATGCTTCACGAGCTGCTTCTTCAGGAACACCTGCGATTTCAAACATTACACGTCCAGGCTTAACAACTGCTACCCAGTACTCCAGAGTACCCTTTCCGGAACCCATACGGGTTTCAGCGGGCTTAGAGGTTACCGGCTTATCCGGGAAGATTTTGATCCAAACCTTACCGGTACGTTTTGTATAACGGGTAAGTGCAATACGAGCTGCTTCGATCTGATTAGATTTGATCCAGCAGGGCTCTGTAGCTACCAGACCAAATTCACCAAAGGTAAGTGTGTTACCTCTTAATGCTTTACCGGTCATGGAACCACGGAACTGTTTACGACGCTTTACTCTTTTAGGCATTAACATTATTTATCGCTCCCTTCCATTTGGTCTCCTTTTGTAGGAAGTATTTCGCCTTTATAAATCCAAACTTTAACTCCAACTTTACCATAGGTGGTATCTGCCTCTGCAAAACCGTAGTCGATATCTGCTCTCAAGGTCTGAAGAGGAATAGTACCTTCACTGTAGAACTCTGTACGAGCCATATCAGCACCGCCAAGACGTCCGGAACAAGCTGCCTTGATACCAAGTGCGCCTGCCTTCATGGTTCTGCCCATGCAGGACTTCATAGCACGTCTGAAGGATACACGGTTCTCTAACTGAAGTGCAATGTTCTCAGCTACAAGCTGTGCATCTTTGTCAGGTCTCTTGATTTCCTTGATGTCAACAAGAATCTTCTTGTCGGTCAACTTGGAAAGCTCCTTCTTGGTTACTTCGATTTCTGCACCGCCCTTACCGATTACAACACCGGGCTTAGCTGTGTAGATGATAACCTTTACTCTGTCAGATGCTCTCTCGATTTCAATCTTGGAAACACCTGCGCTGTATAATTTCTTCTTCAGGTACTTTCTGATGTTGTAGTCTTCTACGAGATACTCTGCGAACTCGCCATCAGCATACCATTTGGAATCCCAATCTTTAATTACACCGACTCTTAAGCCGTGAGGATTAACTTTCTGTCCCATATGATTTATTTAGCTCCTTTCCCTACTTCTTCTCATCAAGCACTACAGTGATATGGCTCATTCTCTTCTCGATACGATAAGCTCTACCCTGTGCTCTGGGTCTAACACGCTTCATTGTAGGTCCCTTGTTTGCATAGCACTCTGCAACATAAAGGTTCTCGGTATTCATACCGTTGTTATTCTCAGCATTTGCGATTGCTGACTGAAGCAGCTTCTTGATGATGCTGGAAGCATATCTGGGATTGTACTCCAGAATAGCAAGTGCGGTCTGCACATCCTTGCCTCTGATAGCATCTAATACGAAACAAGCCTTCTGAACAGACACTCTTGCGTAAGACAACTTAGCTGAGGGTCTTGTGTCCTTCTGCGCGTTTCTCTCTCTCTTGATTTGACTTCTATGTCCTTTAGCCATAGATTTATATCCTCCTTTTCAAACGTTGAAAAGCTTATTTAACGCATCTGCTACGGCGTAGCGCCGCAGACAGACCATGCAATACCCTCTCGGGTGATTGTGCGTTATCGCTATTGTTAATTATCTTACTTTGGACTTCTTCTCGTCCTTACCGTGACCGCGGTATGTTCTGGTTGCAACAAATTCACCAAGCTTGTGGCCAACCATATCCTCGGTTACATATACAGGAACATGCTTTCTGCCGTCATGAACTGCAATTGTGTGTCCCACGAAAGAAGGGAAAATTGTAGAACGACGGGACCAGGTCTTAATAACCTGCTTCTGTCCTGAAGCATTTAATGCATCCACTTTCTTAAGCAGATGAGCATCTGCGAAAGGTCCTTTTTTCAGTGATCTAGCCATTGTCTTTCCTCCTTAATTATTTGATTGCTCTACCGTCACGTCTTCTTACAATCAGCTTGTTGGAAGCCTTTTTCTTCTTACGGGTCTTAAGACCGAGAGCAGGCTTGCCCCAAGGTGTACTAGGGCCGGGACGACCAATACCGGTCTTACCTTCACCACCACCGTGAGGATGGTCGTTGGGGTTCATTACGGAACCGCGTACTGTAGGGCGGATACCCATGTGACGCTTACGTCCTGCTTTACCGATATTGATAAGGCTATGATCTACATTACCAACAACACCAACAGTTGCGCGGCAAATGATGGGAACCATTCTCATCTCACCGGAGGGAAGACGAAGAGTTGCGTACTTTCCTTCCTTAGCCATTAACTGTGCGCTGTTACCAGCGGAACGAACAAGCTGTCCGCCCTTGCCGGGATATAACTCAATGTTGTGTACCTGGGTACCAACAGGAATCTCAGATAAAGGTAAGCAGTTACCTACTCTGACTTCTGCTGAAGCGCCGTTCATAATCTTCATTCCGTCAGTCAAACCTTCGGGAGCGATGATGTATGCCTTCTCTCCGTCTTCGTAGCAGATTAATGCGATGTTTGCAGTTCTGTTAGGATCGTACTCGATACCGATTACAGTTGCTGCAACGCCATCCTTATTTCTCTTGAAATCGATGATTCTGTATTTTCTTCTGGAACCGCCACCGCGATGTCTAACGGTGATTTTACCCTGATTGTTACGGCCGGAGTTCTTCTTTAAGGAAGTACAAAGGCTCTTCTCGGGAGTTGTCTTTGTAATCTCAGAGAAATCAGAACCGGTCATATTTCTTCTGGAAGGTGTATAGGGATTATATTTCTTAATTCCCATTGTCTTATCTCCTTTTCTTATATCAGGAGCAAATATTGTTTTCTTGCTCCCGTGATAGTGGTTTACAAACTATTCTTACAGGCCTGCAAAGATTTCAATATCCTTGCTGTCCTCGGTGAGCTGCACGATTGCCTTCTTGGTCTTAGCAGTCTTACCGGAATCCATACCCTGTCTGCTTCTTCTGCTCTTGGTCTTTCCATCCATGTTAATGGTGTTAACCTTCTTAACCTTGGTGCCTTCGAACATCTTCTCAACAGCTTCCTTGATCATGGACTTGTTTGCATCTGTATGAACCAAGAAAGTATATTTCTTCTCGCCCATACCGGCCATACTCTTCTCGGTGATAACCGGTTTGAGGATTACGTCATAGTATTTAATATCTGCCATTATGCGTACACCTCCTCGATTTTTGCAACAGCGTCCTTGGTAAGAACTACTGTCTTAGCCTTCATGATATCGTATACGTTGATGGTGTTTACTAAAGTGGTATCTACTGTAGCTACGTTTCTTGCGGAAAGAACTACGTTTGCATCGTTCTCAGCGATAACTACAAGTCCCTTATCTACCTTTAAGTTGTTCATAACGTTTACGAAATTCTTTGTCTTGATTTCATCAAACTTCAGCTCGTCAACAACAATAAGCTTGCTGTCCTGAACCTTGCTTGTAAGAGCGGACTTAAGAGCTGCTCTCTTCTCTTTCTTGTTAAGCTTGAAAGAATAATCTCTGGGAACGGGAGCGAATACAACACCGCCGCCTGTCCACTGGGGAGCTCTGGTTGAACCCTGTCTTGCATGACCGGTTCCCTTCTGTCTCCAAGGTTTTCTTCCGCCGCCGGATACCTCAGAACGTGTCTTTGCTTTCTGGGTTCCCTGACGATTGTTTGCAAGCTGCTGTACAACTGCCATGTGTACTAAGTGCTCATTTACATTTACACCGAATACCGCATCGTTTAATTCGATTGTACCAACTTCCTTGCCTTCCATATTATAAACAGATACGTTTGCCATCTGATTGGTCCTCCTTTCGTCCTAAACTAGCCTTGAACCTTAACGGTTTCTTTGATGGTTACCAATGCCTTCTTGGATCCGGGTACTGCACCCTTAACCAAAAGCAGGTTCTTGTCAGCATCTACTCTTACAACCTCAAGATTCTGAACGGTAACCTTTACGCAACCCATATGTCCGGGCATTCCCTTGCCCTTGAATACACGGCTAGGTGAAGAACATGCACCATTGGAACCCTGATGACGATGGAACTTGGAACCGTGAGCCATGGGTCCTCTGTGTTGTCCATGTCTCTTGATTGCGCCCTGGAAGCCTTTACCTTTGGAGATTGCGGAAACATCAATCTTGTCTCCTGCTGCAAATACGTCAGCCTTAATCTCTGCACCTAAGGTGTACTCCTCAGCGTTCTCAAACTTGAACTCTCTAACATATCTCTTGGAGCTTACGCCTGCTTTCTTGAAGTGTCCCTGCTCAGCCTTGGTAACACCATGTCTGTGGATAACTTCCTTCTTGCCGCTTGCATCCTTGTTAACGATTCTGTCTTTCTTGTCAACGAAACCAACCTGTACTGCACTGTAACCATCGTTCTCTACAGTCTTAACCTGTGTTACTACACAAGGACCTGCCTGAAGAACAGTTACGGGAACGAGTACGCCGTCTTCGTTGAAGATCTGGGTCATTCCGACCTTTGTTGCTAAAATTGCTTTCTTCATGTTTTACCTCCGTTTTGTTTCTACATAGCGGACCACGGTGTTTCGCGCTTCGCTCGAAACGCCGGGAAAATTTTGCTTCGCAAAACTTTTCTGGCGGATGTACGCTTAGCACATCTCACTGTGTTCTTACGTCTAAGTAGAGGTTTGTTTGATTTCTTACTTGTTTTTCATCTTAATATCAATGTAAACACCAGCCGGCATTTCCAGTCTCTGCAAAGCATCAACTGTCTTAGGGGTCGGTGCAATGATATCGATAAGTCTCTTATGAGTTCTCTGCTCGAACTGCTCTCTGGAGTCCTTGTACTTATACACTGCTCTTAAGATTGTAACAACTTCCTTCTTAGTAGGAAGGGGAACAGGTCCGCTCACCTGGGAACCGTTCTTCTTTACTGTTTCAATGATTTTCTTGGCAGATGCATCTACAAGCTGATGCTCATAAGCTTTCAGTGTAATTCTCATTACTTGACTTGCCATAAAAAAAGTCGCCTCCTTTTCGCACTTTTGATTAGTACGACAAGCGGTGACTGTACACTCTCCCGTGTGTGTCCTAAACCTTTACGCAACGCTTTCTTCTTTCAGGCTTATTTCACAGCGAGAATTTCTTCTCTCACGTCGTTTCTACTACTTGGTAGACTGTTGTTTCTGGTACAGTGACTTGTCGTCAGTTTCCTAACTTGACATTCGCTCCACGGAAAACCTACGTTTGATTTCTCAACCGCAGCAACCTCACGCTTCACAGCTATCATGCCACAGCAAATAGTAGTATACACGACTATAAAATAAATTGCAAGTAGTTTTTTCCAATTTTTTAAACTTTTTTTGTATTATTTCTCAAACACCCAGATGCGCTTTATCTGGCTGCCAAACTCTTCATATTCCCATGTTCTTCTGCTTCGGTATACGCAATTAGGATCATTCACATAAAACATTCCGTCTTCATATCCGTAAAAGACAACAAAATGCCCTGTGGAGGTAAAGACTCCCGGACCCATGGAGCAGATAATCAGGTTTCCGCCTTCAAGCGCCTGGGTCATTATATCCTTTGAGATATCCGGCTGGGTAACTTTAAGACCATACAGCTTGCCGACACCCTCAAACAAAGTCCACTTCGTTCCGGTGCCATACATATAGTAGTCATTCTCCATGCTGTATTCACTGATTACATCCGGTAACAGAGTCTCATCACCGGTCATATAGTAAAGAACCATAGAAAGGCATACCGGTCCGCAGCCTGCAATCCCCACGCAGTTTGCATCACCATAGGGCTCATATCCCCATCTGGGATCCCACTGCAAAAAGAGGGGAAAATCCTCTTCTTTCTCCTGCTCGGTAAGTCCCGGGATAATTTCTCTTTCTTGATTATTATAATTAAGTACAAAATCTGTCATCTCCGGATTGGCTGCCAGTGCCCCCAAAAGATACTCAGAGTAGTCGTCTTTATTTTCTAATATGTAAGCAATGTCCTCATTCTCAAGAGCCATTTCCTCAAGCTTTGTAAATACTTCGGGAAGCTCTCTTCGCGTCGGCTTTTCCACATACGCAAGGCCCACCTTGTCCGGATAGCTTAAAATCACTTCCGGTTCAGGCTCCGGCTTTTCTACCACGTCTACGGAAACATCCTGATTATCTCCGGCAGCTTCTTCCGTACCCACAGCTTCCTGCACAATCACTTCCGCATCGGCATCGCCCTCCGCACTCTTATCATCGGCGTCAATGCCTACCGTTTCTGCCTGTGCACTTCCATCAGTATCCTGCATGTCCGCATTACTTCTTCCTGCGAACCACAAAATCAAGAGTATCACAAACACAACTGCCACACCGATGCCGCCTATTACTACCAGACTGGGTTTGTTTTTATTCTCTTCCATGTGTCCGCTCCTCTCTTTCTACTTATCTATAATACAAATTTACGCCACCAGTATACAGGACGCCAGCACCAATAGCATTCCCACAATTCCGGTAGTCCCTACAGTCTCCTGATACAAAAGCACTCCCACCAGGGATGCCACTACCGGTTCTATGGACGCAATAATGGATGCCTTGCTGTTTTCCATACCGGAAAGTCCCTTTGTATATAGAAGATACGCAACCACTGTTGTAATGATTGCCATAACTATTTCAAAAACAATATCACTCCCGCCCGCCTGCAGACATTCGTGCATATGTCCCAAATCCACTATAGGCAAAGATGCAACAGCCGCAAACAAAAAGGTATATGTTGTGATGGTATAACTGGAATAACCGCGATTCAGCGCATACCTGCTAAAAATACTGTACAACGCGTAACCAAAGCCCGCACCCAGACCGGTAAGCAGACCCATCATACCCACGCCTGCACCGCCAATGCCACCGCTCACCAAAACGCAACCCGCAAAAGCAAGTAAAAGTGCAACCACCTTTTTCGCATGCAGTTTCTCTTTAAATAAGAAGAAAGACATCACCATCACAAAGGTGGGAGCCGTATATAGCAGGATTGCCGCCGTTGACAGCGTTGTATAACTCATACAGGAAAAGTAGCAGACATTAAAAAAAATCACGCTCAGGATTCCTGTGCCGGCAAAGCACCACACATCCTTTAAGTGAATTCTAAGCTCCTCTCGCCTAAACAATACCATAATAAGAAGCATTACGCTTGCCGTCACAAATGAACGGAAGGCGGTAACCTCCAAAGAGTTAAAGCCGCCTTCATTCATTGTCCTTACCAGGATGCCCATGCATCCCCATAAAATTCCTGCCGCGAGCACACACAGCACGGATAATTTATTCGTTTCCTTTTTCATAAGAATTACTCTGTGGGCTCCTTTGCCGCCTCAAACATATCGGTAATCTCTTTAGAAGGTGCCTTGTCCAGCAAGGATACCGTTACCGCTGCAATCATGCTGGCGATAAAGCCGGGAATAATCTCATACAATCCGGTCGTTCCTGACAGGAAAGCATACCAAAGGGCATCTACCGCAAAACCAACTACAATACCTGCAATCGCACCCTTATAGGTGAAACGCTTCCAATACAGGGAAAGGATAATGGTAGGTCCGAATGCCGCACCAAATGCTGCCCATGCACACTCTACCAATGCCATGATACCCTTACAGCTGGGACTGATAGCAATCAACAGTGCTACTACAGAAATAACACATACCACGATACGTCCCGCCCAAAGCATTTCCTTATCAGATGCCTTCTTTCTAAATACGGGCTTGTACACATCCGATGCAAATGCAGAGGAGGATGCCAGAAGCTGGGAATCCGCAGTACTCATGGATGCCGCAAGAATTGCGGAAAGAAGGATTCCTGCTATCAATGCAGGGAATACATTTCTTACCATAGTGATAAATACAAGGCTCTGACTTCCCTCAGGCAAATAAGTTCCTAAATACTGATGACCCACAATACCTACTACAGACGCCATAATCAAAATCAAAGTAGTCCAACCGATACCGATAACGCGGGACTTGCTCATCTCCTTCTCAGACTTGATAGACATGTAACGGATCAGAATATGAGGCATACCGAAATAACCGAGTCCCCAACCGAGACCGCTTAAAATATCGGAGATACTCGCCCAGTCAAAAGCACCGCTGGAAAGTACATTGTAATAATTCTCACCTGTAACAACTTCTGCCAAAGGAACAAAATCAGCCGCATTCATGGCAAACACTGCTACAATGGGAGCTGCCATCAGTGCACCCAGCATTAGCATACCCTGGAAAAAGTCTGTCCAGCACACTGCATTAAAGCCACCCAAAAAGGTATAAAGCAAAATAACAACAGTAGCACCAACCATGGCAATCATCTTGTCAACGCCAAGCACCGTGTTAAACAAATCACCGCAAGCCACAATACTGGATGCCGCATATACACAGTACACCACGATAAAGATTACCGCACAGATAATCTGAAGTGCAGGATTCTTGGAACGGAATCTGTTGGTCAAAAACTGCGGAATGGTAATGGAATCATCCGCCTTGATGGAATATCTTCTAAGCTTGGGAGCCACAAAAATCCATGCACAAATCGTACCAATCAAAAGGCCTACAGAAATCCATACCTGGCCCATTCCCCAAAGATAAATGGAACCGGGGAGTCCCATAAGTACCCACGCACTCATGTCGGAAGCGCCTGCACTGAGCGCAGCAACCCAACCGCCCATGTTTCTTCCTCCAAGGAAATAGTCCTTGTCACCGCCCTGATTCTTCCTTCCTTTCCAGAAGAAATACACGCCTACTGCCAGTACCAGAGCTAAATAGCATACAAATGCTATTACTTCTTCAATTCTAGTTGTCATAATCACACCACTCTCCATAAGTTTTTCTGATAGTAAATAATAGATACTAACACTCAAAATTTTACATAGAATCCCGACGAAATGCAAGCCTTTTC
This sequence comes from Lachnospiraceae bacterium, assembly GCA_015056975.1. GTDB lineage: Bacteria > Bacillota > Clostridia > Lachnospirales > Lachnospiraceae > Acetatifactor. The sequence goes on from SVFG01000004.1 coordinate 23,124, forward strand.
TTGCAAAAAGGGAAATCTGTGATATAATTTTCGCATATGACAAAATTGTACTTAACGGAGGCCATTATGTGGATTGCAGATAATTGGAAGGATTACGAAGTTTTAGATACCTCAAACGGAGAAAAACTGGAGCGCTGGGGGGACTATATTTTAGTGCGTCCCGACCCTCAGGTCATTTGGAACACACCCCATACCCACAAGGGCTGGAAGCACAAAAACGGTCACTACCACCGCAGTGCAAAAGGTGGCGGCGAGTGGGAGTTTTTTGACCTGCCGAATGAATGGACTATCAATTACAGAGAGCTTACCTTTCACCTAAAGCCCTTCAGTTTTAAACACACAGGGTTATTCCCCGAACAGGCAACCAACTGGGACTGGTTCTCCAATATCATAAGAAAAGCCGGTAGACCGGTAAAGGTTTTAAACTTATTTGCTTACACAGGCGGTGCCACACTGTCCGCCGCCGCTGCCGGTGCCTCCGTAACGCATGTGGATGCTTCTAAGGGCATGGTTGGCTGGGCAAAGGAAAATGCTGTATCCTCCGGCTTGGGTGATGCCCCCATCCGCTGGCTTGTAGATGACTGTGTAAAATTTGTGGAGCGCGAAATCCGCCGTGGCAACAAATACGACGGCATCATTATGGACCCCCCCTCTTATGGTCGTGGTCCCAAGGGCGAAATCTGGAAAATAGAAGAGAGCATCTGGCCCTTTATTGAACTGACAACGCAGCTGTTAAGTGACGACGCTCTCTTTTTCTTAATAAACTCCTATACTACCGGCTTACAGCCTGCAGTACTCAACTATATGATAAGCAGCTCTGTATGTAAACGTCTCGGCGGACATGTGGAGGCCTCCGAAATAGGTCTTCCTGTCACCGAAAGCGGCTTAGTTCTGCCCTGTGGTGCTTCCGGTCGTTGGCAGAAATCGATTTAGCGCAACAAGCTGTCAAACGCATTTAAAACTTCCTGTGCAGTTGCTCTTCCGCTAAACTCCACAAGGATGCCTTCTTCAAACAATACTGAAAAGTTACCCCTGGGGGTGTCGGTATCACCGGCATCCCTTATTGTTTTCATACGCCTCTCTATCACCTCAAGACTCACATCACCGGCTCTGAATACCGGTCCATCAAAAATCTCCCTGTATTCCTCCGGAACAGTCTCCGCATAGGGAATCTCATACAAGTGGACATCATATTTCTCTGTTTCGGTAATATCCACGCAAACAATCTCAGACACATCCACTCTTTTTACTTTCCACCGGATATCATCCAATCCTCTGGACCAAAGCACCGAAACATCCGCATATGTCTCCGTATCATCTCCTTCTCCTGCACTTGCACTCTCAAACCTATAGCCTGCCGGCAAACGCACCGGAAGGTATTCTCCCAGCACATCCATACCTCTTAACTGCTCTTCCTTAAGCTCTACCCTCAAATCCTTAACACAACCGGTAGCGTTGTCAACCATAAGTCCATCCGAGCAATCACTTTCCTGCATCATTTCTTTATTCGCAGCTCCATCAAAATCTACAGTTTCTTCCACGAAATCCTCTTCCGTAACAGCCTCTGTACAGGCATCCTTTACAGACTCCTGCATACTTGCGCTCCCCGTCGACTCGTCCAACACACCATCATAAGCATACTCCGGTCTTGCACAGTCAGCCTCACTCGCAGACTTCTGTGACATCCTCGGCATAGCGAACAGCAAGCCTCCTGCCAAAAGAATACAAACACAGGCAACCATTGCCTTACCGTACTTCCAAAACGGAATTACTTTGGATGCTTCACTCACCCGTGTCGCACTTTCGCATTTATCAAGCAGCTCCACATCCACTCCTGACAAAGCTTCAAAAATCCGCAGGGCGCCATCCTGTTTATTATTTTCATGGCTACTCATAATACCACTCCTTCCTGCTCCAGATATGTCCTCAGCTTTGCACGGGTTCTAAAAAGCGAAGTCTTTACGGTATTCAGCTTCATCTGATAACGCTTTGCAATCTCTGCATATTCCTCAACATACCAATATCTCCGCAAAAAAACACTACACTCCTTCTCGGGAAGAGTATGTAAAAAAGCATTTATCAACCGCTTCAATTCCTCCGCCTCCACGGCATCCTCCGTGCTGTTTCCTGCCGGCACACACTCCGTCAATTCATCAAGCGCAAGGTCCATGGCTCCATTCCCCCTCTTCGCAGCATTCTTTGCCTTCCACATATCAAATGATAAATTCCTTGTAATGGTCCCCAAAAACAACGCAAAACGACTGGGGCGGTTAGGCGGTATGGCATTCCACGCCCTAAGCCATGTATCATTAACACATTCATCCGAATCCTCCCTGTCATGCAGAATATGAAACGCAATACTATAGCAGTATCCGCCATAGCTTCGCTGGGTTTCCTCTATAGCCTGTTCTTTTCTTGCAAAATATAAATCCAGTATTTCAGAATCTTCCAAACGCTTTCCCTCCCATCAGCAGCAGTTCACCGCCTATACTCTATAAAACGAGCTTTATTCTAAAATGTTCCTCTTTCGCATAAATTAATTTCTAAAAAAGGATTGCATCCTTTACGCGGATACAATCCTTTGCTTCCACAGCATCTGTTAATTTAAAGCGATACCATCAATCTGAGCATGACGTTTTCTCTTTGCGGCATACATATACTCGTCCGCCTTTTGCAGACATTTCTCCAGTACAAAGGGTTCTCCCTTTTCCATTGTAATACCACCCAAGCTCACCGTCAATTCAAAAGGTATCTGGCGTCTTGCCGACTCTGCCGCAAGCTGTCTGGTAATATCTTCTATGATGGAATCTACGCTAACACCTTCACTGCTTCTGCCTGCAATAAAGAACTCATCTCCGCCAAAGCGTGCCACCACAAATCCGCTTGGCAGCTGCTCTTTTAATACGGCCGAGACAATGCGGAGTGCCAAATCTCCGTTGCCGTGTCCGAATTTATCATTAATAGTCTTCATGCGATCCACGTCAGCTATCATGACAATGCCCTGGCCGCCTGTTTGCTGACACTCCTGCAAAAACGGATATATGAGTTTTTCACAACCCGCTCTGTTATACACTCCTGTCAACACATCTGTCACAGAAAGCTCCGTCAGCTTTTTCGTCAGCTCAGCGAGCTTAATATTCCGGCGAATCTGCTCCATATATTGATTGATATGTCTTGTAAAGATGTACAGATAATTATCTTCTGCAATATCTGCATCTCTCGTCAGCATAGCAAATCCAAGGGTTTTACCCTCCGTATGAATCGGAACGAAAATATAGATTCCGGCTTCCTCCTTTTCCTGCGCTACTCTGAACATTGCCTCTCTGCGATTCAGTACCTGATGTTCTCTGACTTCACCATCCTTTAATGCACAAACAACATCCATCTTCTCGCTATATCCCTGCATCCTCAAATTCTCATCATTTTCTTCAAAATAGAAAAATTGAGGTTCCAGACATATCATGAAATCTCTGCCCACCATCCAGTTTTCGCTTGCAAAAAGATGGGAAAGTGCATAACTGCAATCATCCACTGTCTCAACCTTTCTGACAGCCAGATAGATATGTCTGAAATGAGAGTCTGCCCTTAATGCATCCATCCTTTTGCCAAGTGCCATACGGCCTCTGGCCTGAAGCTCAATCCTGCTGCTCACCATTTGACAACCGCAGCTTTCTCCGCAGACAAAACCGGTCTTCATAACAACAGGAGTATGAACCTCCTTGCCCCCCATTTTCTCCAATAACAGCCGCAATGCACGGTCACCCATCTCATTCCATCTGTGGGTTACGGTAGTTATAGCAGGCTCAAATTCACGCCCTATACGGACACAATCATACCCTGTAACCTTTACATCCTCCGGCACTTTATATCCCTGCTCCATAAACCATTCGCAGATACCTTTTGCCATAACATCATTGGCGCAGATAACTACATCCGGCAAAACTTTATGTTCATCAAACCATTCTTTCATCAATTCCTGGCTACGGATAACCGCCCAATCACTGTACAGAATGTTCTCAGAAGGTAACTCAACATTATTTTCTCTTGCTACATCCTTCACAGCCTGAAGTCTCACACTGCTCTCCTGATGTCCCCGGGGACCTCCGATATATACAATGTTTTTTACATTGTGTACTTGAATCATGTGCTCCGCCAGGTCATACATTCCCGAGTAATTATCGGAGCCGATAGAGGCAAATCCCTCTAAATCATACTCTATACTGATCGCAGGGATACCCGCCTCGGTAAGCTTGGTACTAACATAATCAATTTCTTCCTGCATATTGAAGGAATTTGCCATAACAATTGCGCCGTCAAAATCCTCCATCTCCGGGAGCTTAAAAATATTCATTTCCCCATAGTTATTATCACTATTGGTTTCCGCGAAGGCGGAATAATTCACAAAAGCAAAGATATCAACATTTGCACTTTTTGCCCTTCCGCATATACCATGCAAAATTTCCTGTAAATAATCGCTACCCCAGCCATTTACAAAAACTGCTATCCTCTTTTTCATGTTATACCCCCTTCCGCTGATGATGTATCTTTTTCATAGCATACATACGCTCATCTGCTATACGTACATACTTCTCCAAACTAAAATCTGTTCCTTCTTCGATAATAACACCGCCTGTACTCACCGTTAATTCAAAGGTTATCTGCTTATCGACCACCTCATTTGCAAGACATTTGGCTATTGTGTCCTCAAGTATTGACAGACGCTCTGCATTTTCACATCTTCCGGCAGCAAGAAATTCATCGCCTCCGTATCTGGCAATAATCCAATCGTTTGGCAAAGCCAAACGCAATACCTCTGCTACCGTACGAAGTGCCAAATCCCCCTGTAAGTGACCATATTCGTCATTGATGTCCTTCATCTTATCCACATCAATAATCATCAATGCACCTGCTTCTTCCTTGTGCCAGCACTCCTCCAAATATGGATAAATCATCTCCTCACAGCCCACACGGTTGAAAACACCGGTCAAAACATCTGTGACAGAAGATTCTCTAAGACTTTCGGTAAGAGCTTCTATGGTAGCATTTTGACGCACCTGCTCCAGACACTGGTTCATATGTCTGGTCCATTTATATAATACATAATTTTCAACAATACCGATGCCGGTACAGAACACTGCATATCCCATGCTCTTGTCTTCATTGTGAAGCGCAACCACCACATAGGATCTAGGTTCTTTACACTCCTCGGCAAGACGGAACAATTCTTTTCTGAAATCAATTCTTTTGAGAGATGCAACCTTATCCCCATCAACAGAATAAATAGCATCTACTTCTTCACTGTAACAGTCCGTTCGAAGTTCTTCATCCGCCACAAAAAAGTTGGGTTCCAAACACAGCATGAAATTCTCCCCCTCCATGGAAGGTTTCGGACCCAGGAAAAAGGATAAACTGTGATGCAATTCTTCAGCGGTTTTACATTTACGCATAAACCGATACAAATTTCTATAATGTCCATCCTGCACCATACTGGTAAGGCGCTTAGCATATACATCCCGGCCGGCTTTCAATCTGGCTTGTGCCTTTGCTTCCGAAAGCTTACATCCACAGCTTTCCCCACATTCCAAATGAGAACGCACGACAGTATGCTTAGGGATCTCCTCTCCTGCCATCTTCTTCAGAAGAAGCTGTAATCCCTGATAGCCCATCTTGTCCCAATATCTGTTTACCGTGGTTAATGCAGGAAAGAAATTCTGACCATCCTCCAGACAGTCAAAGCTTGCAACCTTGACGTCCTGCGGCACATGGCAGCCATGGTCATCCATCCAATTGCACACACCCATCGCCATATTATCATTTGCGCATATTACAGCATCCGGCAAAGGATTTCCGGCTGCAAGATATTCCTGTACTATTTTACGGGCTGTTTCATCTGCCCAATCACCATATATCACATTTTCTGACGGTATCTCAATGCCGTGCTTTTGCGCTGCATCAAGCACCGCCTGTAGTCTGATATCACTCTCGGCATGTCCCTTGGGACCTCCGATGAGCAGAATACGCTTCACGTTATGCTCTACTATCAAATGCTCAGCCAAATCATACATACCGGAGTAATTCTCCGTTCCCAGAAAATCAAGTCCCTCCAGCTCGTATTCCAAGCTGATAACCGGAAGTGTTGTCTCAAGCATCTTCTTATGTAAATACTCTACTTCTGCAGGATTATTAAAGGAGTTCGCCATAAGAAGCACTCCATCAAAATCCTCTATATGAGGCAATGTGAATATATTAAACTCACCCTTGCTGTCTGCAGGTGCTTCTCCCTGTGTTGAGTAATTAATAAACGTAAAAATATCTACGTTCTCTTCCTTAGCGCACTCATACACACCGCCTATAACCGTCAGTAAATATTCATAACCCCAACCGTTGGCAAATATGGCAACTTTCTTCCGCATAGTATTTCCCCACAATAGCACTCTCATCATTATAGTTAAGTATATTATAATCCAAATATTTTACAATTTCAATCTATTTATCTCTTTTTCTTTTATTTCCTCTCCCTAAAGTACTAGTTTTTTGCCTTTTTCCTCTTTTTATTGACAAATTTTATCAAAATTGTCAATCTTTTTTCTAACTATATTTTAGTTATTTTATTCTCAGCGCACACATCAATACATCTTTTCTAAAATATCAGGACTTTACACCAATCCCATCTGCGTTCTGTACATCAGGGCATATTCACCATTCAGTGCCATCAGCTCCTCATGATTTCCCTGTTCTGCAATCACGCCGTCCCGTATTAAGATTATCATATCAGAGTCTCTAATGGTAGATAATCTGTGGGCAATGATAAAGGAGGTTCGTCCCTCGGTAATGGTGAGCATTGCTCTTCTGATATGCTGTTCCGTCACTGTATCTACCGAGCTTGTCGCCTCATCCAATATCATAATGGGTGCATCACAAAGCACCGCTCTGGCAATGGTTAAAAGCTGTCTTTCTCCCTGGCTGAGCTCCGCACCGCCCTGGGCAAGCACGGTATCATACCCCTTGGGAAGTCTGCGGATAAAGCCGTCCGCGCCTGCCACCTTAGCGGCTTCTATTATCCTCTCCAGCGGCACATCGTCCTTGCCGTAGCTGATATTATCTCTGATGGAAATGCCAAACAATGCGGTATCCTGTAACACTACACCAAAGGCATCCCTAAGGTCCTTCATGCGATAATCCCTAAGATCATGACCATCCAGCAAAATAGCTCCCTCCTGCACATCATAAAAACGTGTCAGCAGATTGATAAGCGTGGTCTTGCCGGAGCCCGTAGGTCCTACCACTGCCACTCTGGTTCCCGCAGGGATTTCCAGATTGATGCTCTTCAAAATCTGTTTTTCCGGCTGATAGCCAAAGGTCACGTTGTCAAAGGTCACCTGCCCGTCAGGCTTCTCCAAAGGAAGTGCATCCTCCTTATCCTCCGGCTCCTGCTCCTCGTCAAAGATTTCAAAGATGCGCTCCGCACCTGCAACCGCCGTCTGGAAATTATTGTAAATATTAGCAATATCAATAAAAGGTCTGGTAAACTGTCTGGAATACAGAAGGAAGCTGGAAATCTCTCCTACGCTCAGCATTCCCTTTGCAGCCAAAAGTCCGCTTACACTTGCAATAATAACGTAATTTAAATTATTGATAACATTGGTTATCGGCATCAGAAAGCCGGAGCAAATCTGCGCCTTGGTGGCCACCTTGCAAAACTCATCATTGCTCTCTATAAACTGAGAAACCATTTCCTTTTCCTGGCTAAAGGATTTTACTATCTGGATTCCTGAAATACTTTCCTCAACATGACCGTTTAACTGTCCCAAAATAGCCTGCTGCTTCTTAAATAACACTCTGGTCCGCTTGGTCACCGCCTTGGTCAGCAGGAAAATCAGAATTACCGCAATAAAGGCGATAGCCGTAAGCAGAGGACTCATCGCTACCATCATGGTAAAGATACCCACAATAGTAAAAGCATACAGCATTAACTGGGTCAAAGAATCCGAAATGGTGGTACTGATATTGTCCACATCATTGGTAAGTCTGCTCATCAGCTCGCCATGCTGTCTCTTATCAAAGAAGGACAGGGGCAACTTCTCCATATGTGCAAACAAACTGTTTCTGATATGCAAAATCATCTTCTGTCCGATTGCTGCCATAAAAAACTGCTGCATAAAACGAATCAGCCAGTCGCCGATATAAAAGGCTGCCAGTAGGGAAAGTAACACCATAAAGGGCTCCCCACCGTCAATCAGGTTTACTATTTTTCCAATCAGATAGGGGGAAACGACCGCCGAACCGGAAGCCAGACCTGCCAGCACAAGAATCCAGCCAAGCCCCTGTCTGTGACCCTCCGTAAGTTCCCACAATCTTCTCAAGGTGCCCTTCATATTTTTGGGCTTTACTACAGGCATTCCCCTGTTTGCCATTCTGGAAGGCGCAGGCGGTACTGCTACATTTTTATTCATTTTCTATACCTGCCTTTCCGCTTTCTTCACCAATCTGTGATTTATAGATTGCCTTGTATGCCTCACAGCCTGCAAGCAACTGCTCATGGCTGCCAAAGCCCTTTATACATCCGTCCTCCATACACAAAATATGGTCCGCACGCATAACCGTGGAAATTCTCTGGCTCACCAAAAGTACGGTAATATCCCTTGCCTGTTCTCTGATATTTTGAAGCACCTTAGATTCTGTTGTGGCATCCAATGCACTGGTACTGTCGTCCAAAATCAATATTTTAGGCTTTTTCAAGAGAGCTCTTGCTATAGAGAGTCTCTGTTTCTGACCGCCTGACAGATTCACGCCGCCCTGTCCCAAATCGGTCTCATAGCCATCCGGGAAGCCTTCAATAAAGGAAGCTGCACAGGCACTTTCCGCCGCTTTATAAATCTCTTCGTCAGAAGCCTCCTTGTCACCCCAGCGCAGATTCTGCATGATGGAACCACTGAACAAAAGCGCCTTCTGTGGCACTACACCTATGGCACTTCGCAGGGAATCCATGCTCATCTTTGTGACATCCATACCATCAATTTTTACCACACCCTCCGTGGCATCATAAAATCTGGGCACCAAATTGGTCAAAGTGGATTTGCCGGAACCGGTAGGACCGATAATGCCAAGGGTTTCTCCTGCCTTTACCGTAAAGCTCACGCCTTCAATGGCAGGTCTTGAAGAACCTGCATAGGTAAAGGTCACATTTTCAATGGTCACACTTCCCTGTAGATTTTCACAAAGTGTATCCACTTCCGTCTGGGCAGGCACCTCATCCAAAATCTCCTGTACGCGGGCGGAGGATGCCGTCGCACGCACTGCGGAATTCAAAATATTGGACACCATGGCAAGAGAGAATGACACTTGTGTCATATAATTGACGCATGCCATAAGCTTACCGATTTCTCCGGTCACCTGAGAACCCGAAAGCCACAGCATCACGATAATACCCATATTTACAGTCAGGTTAATCAAGGGTCCGAAAACCGCCATCACACGCATGGCAGAAATGCCTGCATGTGCAAACTCTCCTGCTGCCTCTTCAAACTTCTCCTGCTCCTGTTTTTCAGCGCGGAACGCCTTTACCACACGGATGGCACTCAAAAATTCCCTGCTGGTACCGTTTAGCTTATCCAATTTCTTTTGCATGGTACCAAATCTGGGATATCCCAGCTTCATATTGCAGTAAATTAAGACTGCCGCCACGCAGAGAATCAGAAGCATCAGAGGAAACAGCTTCGGTACCTGAATGATAATCAGAATATTGGCACCGATACAGGTGATAGGCGCCTTTAACATAATACGCATGATACCATTGATAAAGTTTTGAATCTGTGTCACGTCATTGGTGATTCTTGTAATGATAGCAGAGGGCTGTAACCGGTCAATGTTTTCAAAGGACAGCGTCTGCACCTTCTCATAAATGGTGAGTCGTATCTCCTTACCGATTAACTGGGAGGTCTTGCTGGCATAAATATTTCGCACCACTGCACCCACTGCTCCCACCGCTGCGATACACAGCATAATACCACCATACCGAAGTACGGTGGCAGTATCGCCGGCTTTTACGCCCTTATCCACTATGTAAGACATAAAGGTTGGCTGCAACAAATCTGCGAATGTCTCTATGGTCAAAAACGCAAGTGCCGTCAGAAACATTCCGGTGTGCCGCCTGATAAAACGGAACATTAATTTCATAATATATTACCCTTCTTTACGCGGAATAAAATTTGTTTATCATTATAGATGGGGTTATCACAGCCCACTCCGATAAAGTCCTTGCCAAACATGTCAAACAGGTTGCTTGACATGGTAAAGGGAGGGAGCTTGCCCAAAATCTTCTCTCCGTCGGAAAGAAGTGCACACTGTACAGGCATGGCAAAATCACCATTATCCGCAAAGCCTCCGCCATGGCTTCGTACCGGGATTACACAATATCTGCCATCAAGAAGCTCCTTCACTGTTTTTTTGCTGCGCTCTATCCGCCAATTGACCCAGCCTCCGGAAGGAACATCTGCAAATCCCCATCCTGCATTACCGGTGTGGGGCATATTATATTTTTCTGCATTTCTCTTATCCGAATGACCGGTAAGAACAACGCCCTTTTCGATAAAGAGGCGCTTATCCCCTTCCGTCACGCAGCCGTCACCATCCCAAAAGCAGTTAAACCAGCATTCCTTGTCGGATACATCATGCCACAGGGTAAAGTCTTCGGAAAACACCTTTTCTCCTATCTTGCCTGAAAGTAAAGAGATGTTCAGTGCCAGATTCTCCGCGTTCAATTGGCTCGACAAACAACCCAGCAAACCATAATATTGGGTATCGATAATAATCTCCTCCGGAAGCTCCACTTCCTTTTCATAATTCGCCAAATAGTCATCTGCCATTTTGAAAAATACATTCTTATCAAAGTCTCTTAAGCTGAAGCCGAAACTGCCGTCTGAAATATCCTTACTATCCACATGCTTAAAGCCCACGCTGACATTGACCGAACAATCCGTATTGGAATAATCCATCCCTTTGTCGTTCGTCCAACAGTTTGTGGTTTTCGTCTGGTCAAAATCAGCCCGAAAAGTAAAACGTGGATATTTGTCAAACAAATACTGCATACACTCTGCAGCTATATCCATCAGTTCCTTATCCGTTAGCTCACGCTCCGTCATATCACGGCTGCGCTTTCCGGTTTCTAATTCAAAGGGATAGGAGCGGGGTCTTATGGAAAGATTCTCCTCTGCTCTTCTAAAGCCTTCCTCATCGCTAAGCTCTCCCACCTGATAATGAATACCTACTTCTCCATCCTTATGTACCCTGAAAGAGCTGGTAACCGAGCTCTGTTTATGAAAGGAAAGCAACTTATTCTCTTCATAGGTTACGCTGGAAGTTCTATTCTCATTTCTGTATTTTTCTCTCATACGCTCCCCCTAATTCACTGTCAGCTTCTTTACTCTAATGGTGGGACCTCCGTCCGCAACATTCACAGTCTGGCCACCCTTACCGCAATTTCCCTCATCAAAAATGGTGTAATCCGTTCCCACTGCATCCACATCAAACAAAGTCTGGAACACACTGCCGGTAATCACATTAATCCTGAGAGGCTCACAGAGCTTTCCGTCACGGATGCGATAAGCAATACCCGGATTTAACGTAAAGGTAGCATTTCCGGTACCGCCATGCACATTATATACATAAATGCCGTCCTTTACCTCTGCAATCATCTGCTTGGGGTCATCCGGTCCTGCCGCCATAAAGGTATTGGTCATTCTTACAATAGGTGCACAGCCATAGCCCTGGGCTCTGGAATTACCGGTAAGCTCCTCTGAAAGCGCTGCGGCAGATTTTGCATCGTGAAGTCTTCCCGTCAGCACGCCTTCCTTCATCAGCCAGGTCTCTCCCGCTTTGGTACCCTCATCATCATAAGCGATGTAACCGTGATTAGGCATATTCCCTCTGTCACAGATGGAAATCTTCTCATTTCCTACCTTTTTACCTAACACCCACTCTTCCTGCAGAGTCTTATCGTTCAGCATAAAATCCGCTTCACTCTTGTGTCCGAAGCTTTCATGGGTAAAGACAGCCGTCACAATAGGCGCAAGCACGCAGGTATAATCCCCCGGCTCTACCTGTACCGCATTATGGGCAAAATCAAGATACCGGTCTCTCTCACTGATTACCTCGGCTTCATGTCCCTTGAGGTCCTCAAAAGCAGATTTACAAATTCCCTTCCATGCACCGGTAGTAATACCATCCACGGTAATACCAAAGTTTGCACTCAATATACACTCCTGCATATCCTGCACAATTGCCGCACCCTTGCTGGAATAAAAGCTCTTTTTCTTATAGGAAGCATTATCATATACTACCCATGCATTAATCTCTGATATACTCTCATCCACGCAGGCTTCAATATAGGTGTCTATCAAATCCTTCCACTGAGAACGACTCACATTCTTGATGCAATTCTCGCCATTGAATTTTAACACCGTATCCTGATGTACCTGAAGCATTTTCACCATGGGATGCTCCAAAATATCCGGATTGGGTGTGGCGAGTGTTGCCAGATTATCAAGCTCTGCCTGTATTCCCTCAATGTCATTGGTGGTACTTGTATACCACATATTACCGTCAAACACTCTGATGAAGGCACCTGTTTCCTCTGCAATTCCGTCCGACACCATCTCACCGTTTTGAACAGCCATCCAACACTCAAAACATTCTTCTATTCGTACATCTGCATATAAATCTTTTGGAAACTGATACATAGATACCTCCCCATATACTTCTGATTAACCAAAAATCAATCCCTTAACAAAATAGGAAATCACAAAAGCCACTATAAATCCCACTACCGTCATCAGCCAATAGCCTGCCTTGGAATAACCAAACCGTTTCCAGGCTCCGAACAGTCGGATGATAACAAAACCATAAAAGAAGAAGAAAAATAATGTAGCCAATGCCATTACACTGTATGTAAAACAGAGTAACACCAGGAATATTAACATGACATTAAACCAAATCTTCATTAAATCCTTCTTGGGATGCTTGTCATCCCACTCGGTTGTTTCCTCCTCAATTTTCTCGATAACAGCGTTCATGCTCTTAAAGCTGAACATAAAGCCTACTTTAAACTCCGGTTTTCTCTGCTGCAACTCTTCATCAATATCGTCGCCCCAACGTCCCATTTTTTATCCTCACTTTCTTTCTGTTGCCCCGCCACATCTGACGGCAGGGCAGACCTCTTCAATATACTTTATTTTATATCCTACACCTATTTAGGGGCATCCACAAGTCAAATACTGCGGAATAAGTAGTCAATTTGTGCTATTTTTTCGGTATAGAGGTAGGGACCGTATGTGGAAATTGTACAACACATGACTTTCGGACCTGCCGGGAGCAATATTTGATAACCGTTGCCCGACATAATGCAGGCAGGTTCCTTAGCATCACCGCCGAAGGAAATATACTTTGCAGTGTTACTTAGCTCCAACCACTGACCGGGTTCCTGTCCGCGAGCCTTTAAGCTTTCTGACTTTGCCCATTTGAAATAAGTCCATGTCTGGTTCTTTAAGCCTGTTTCAATCTGCCTGGGAAGCTTCGCATCCTCTGAGAGCATAAGCTTTCCGCTACTGTTTAAGAAGCTTACTGCTCCCGTCTTTTTCTCCACACGCACGCACACCTTGGGTAGTATGATTTCCACTGCATCCTTTGATTCCCTGCAGTTCCATCTGACTCCCGGCTTTGCGTTCACTTCACGGGGCAGCTCTCCAAGCTTTTCAAGCTTATCCTTTGCAAAGCTTACTCGCACTGTCTCCTCCGCTATGGGTGTAATCCGTAAGAGTCCGTAGGCACTGGTGAGTTCCACGCAGTTTTTATTCTTCATCACCCAGCGCACCATGGTATCAATCCTGCCGTGTCCCACCGGGCGCAGGCTGGTAGCCTCCGGCATACTTCCAAACTCATCATTCTCAGCTGTCGCTGCCTTTTTCGGTGCCTGCTTTGCAAGGGATGTGGTTTTCAAGTAACTTCCGGGCAGAGTGCGGGTGGTTGTGGTTTTATCCGAATTTGATATCGCACTTGATGCTGCACTTAGTCTGCGCTGTGCCTCTTTTTTGTCAGTTCCCTGAGCCACTTGCGCCGATACCGTAGCACTCTGAGTCTGCTCCTTCTTTCCCTGCGTCACAATCCGCTTAGGACCTATATAATTGCGCATATCCATCTCCCGATGCCCCTCTGTGGAGTAACGTTTTGCCAGCTCTGCATTGGTAAGCTCCGGCTCCTGGGGAAACAGTTTTCTCTCCACCTTGGTCTCTGTAACCAGATGCTTCATCTTCTTTTCCTCAGGCACCGGCTTTGCAATCAACTCCGTAAGGGTTTCATCATAAAGCACCGCCAGCTCATGAAGGGCACGGGTCGCTGCCACATACAACTGCTTCACATAGCCGTCCTCCGCCGGGTAATTTTCAGCGGAAGCGTTAAACAATAACACCGCATCAAACTCCAGACCCTTGGAATATTCTATGGGTAATACCATCACACCATTGCCAAAGCTTTGCTCCTGCGCTCCAAAGGAAAGCAGCTGCACTTTACTCTCCAGTGCTTTACTGACACGTGTCGCTTCCGCCTCATCCTTACAAATCACAGCGATGGTCTCATAACCCTCCTGCTGCCATCCTTGTACCGTACTTACCGTTTCCGCAAGCAGCTCCTTCTCACTTGTACATTTTGCGATACGCACATCTTTTCCGTGACGGATAATGGGCTCTATAGGATATATGGGGAAGTTACCGTGATGTAGGATGTTGGTGGCAAAATCCGATATCTCTACCGTGTTACGATAGCTCTTTCTAAGCAGTCCGAAATAATCAAACTCATCGGGAAGCAGCAGCTTCTTCAGTTCCTCCCAGTCACTGAGACCATAGTCAAAGTAAATATTCTGAGATACATCCCCCATAATGGTATAGGTACATTTACTGAGACAGTATTTCAGGGAACCGTACACCATCATGCCGAAGTCCTGAGCCTCGTCAATGACCACATGGCTTGCCTCCTGAATTACCTCGGTCTCCTTGATTCGCTTATAAAGGTACGCAAGTGCCGCCAAATCATAAACATCAAATTCACAGCCGGGCAGGGGGATTCCCATACCCTTAGCTTCCTGCTCCCGCAGGAAATCATCGTAGAGTTCAAAGATAGAGCCCTTCCACTCCCTCTTCCCGAAATGGGTCTGATAATGCCTGTACAGCGCTTTCTTCTCCTCAGGAGAATAGGTGTAATGTCTGCCGTAAAGCTCATTCTCCAGCTGTCCTATGAGATATTCATTCAGCTTGTCCTGCTTATCAAACATGGAAAGTGCAGGGAACTTTCTCATAATGTCTTCAATTTTCTCCCTGCTAAGCAGCAGATGTCCGGTCTTTTCAAGCACCACATCCTCTCTGGGAATATAATTCCATTCGTACCTTGTACAAAATTCTTCCAAATCGCAAAACCATTTAAAACTTCCCTTGATGCTCGCCGCTCTGTCTCCCTTATTTAAGGGCTTTACCGTATATTTGTGCTTGTCCCAGTCTTCATATAAAAGTCTCACAAAAAGCTGCTCCATGGTCATCTGTGACACGCCGTACACATCCAAATCCGGCAACACGCCCGTAATATAATTCAGCAGGATCTGATTACTGCCGATGATATAAAAGCCCTCCGGCTTAAACTCCAAATCATAATTGTACAGTATGTAGGAAATACGGTGCATTGCCACTGTAGTCTTACCGGAGCCCGCACCTCCCTGCACTAACAGATTGTGTTGTGGCTTCTTACGGATTATTTCGTTCTGCTCCTGCTGGATGGTTGCAATAATTTCGCTTAAGACTGCTCTCTTGTTTTTGGCAAGGTACTTGGTCAGAAGCTCATCATTTGCCACCACATCCGAATCGTAATAATCCTTCAACTCGTCATTTTCAATTTCATAGGTTCGCTTCCTTGTAAGGTCAATCTCGTAAGCTCCTTCACCTTTTACGGAATACCTACACTTCCCCAAGGACTTCTCATAATAGACCGAGGCAATGGGAGCTCTCCAGTCGATGACCTCCGGGCTTGCCTGGTCTCTTGCGATTACGGCTTTTCCGATGTAATATACCTCGTCCTTATTCAGATTACTGTCCTTAAAATCAATTCTGCCAAAGTACGGTTTTTTGCGGGTACGCTCCGAGCGAAGCAAATCCTGCCGCACCTGTTTAAACCGTGCATCCGTATTAAACCACTGTGCCTGACCTTCCTTGTCGTCCAGATCGTAAACCTCCTGCAATTCGTGCAGTTCATTTGCCAGATTCTGTACGGTTCCCCTGGTCTTTTCCAGGTTCTCCTCCGCAATGGCTATGACTTCTGCAAGCTTCTTTGTTTCTTCCTCCCGGGTGATTCCCGGCAACTTTGTTTCCTGCTTTTTCTGACTCATAAACTGCTCCTCCTCTTTTTTACTGTTTTCTGCAAAAATAATTTTATCAAAAATTATAAAAAAGACTAGACTTGTAATAAAAAATGTTGTACAATACATAATGAAGTGTGTCCTGATGGAAGTTAGGGCACATTTTTTGTTGTATAATACTACCTGC
Organism: Lachnospiraceae bacterium; assembly: GCA_015056975.1. Taxonomy (GTDB): domain Bacteria; phylum Bacillota; class Clostridia; order Lachnospirales; family Lachnospiraceae; genus Acetatifactor. The sequence continues at coordinate 39,701 of SVFG01000004.1, forward strand.
CTGCCCAGAGACGTGATACGCTTTGCGAATTGCGCTCTGATTAGCGACAAAGAAACTTCGGGCATCCAAAGCACTCTTGCCTCAGACACCCGAAGTTCTATAATTCATCTAATTTATTCAACTGCAGCAAGCTTGGAGTACATTACTACCACATCACCCGCTTTAATGTAAGTTGTACCGTTTGGAATAATGGTGCGGTTTCTGCGCCGTATCATTACAATCAATTCCCGGCGGGAAATACGATTTCCCTTACCATTTTACCATTATATACATGGTCTTCTGTCAAAACAGAGGTTACAAATTTAAGTTCATGCTCCTCAGAATGATAAGCCAGCATTTTAAGCTTTGTATACTGCTCCACGAAACCTGCGGAAAAAATACCGGTAGGAATCGCCACCATACATACTGAGGAAATAATCTGATTCTTCTTTTCCTTCAGTACGTTGGTAATAACGTTAAAGGCATCATACTGGGCATTAATCTGGAATAACCTGAAAATTCTGATAACCCTAAATACCCTGAATGCCACCGCTCCTGCCGGAAAGAATATTGGCAAAAAGTACGGAAAAAAAAGTTAATAAATCAATGATTCCGTAAAAGGAAAACACAAATCCCGCACTGATAATATCCCGTCTGTTTCCTATCTGTATGATTTCAAAAACTCTTTTTTTACTGTCGCCATCCTTTAGGCTTCTTATTCTTTCTCCCTCATATTTCTATGAAGCAGTCTGTGCTCATTACCGTTTATTACATCTCTGTAAATCTGTGCAACGATAGGGTTATCCTCTGCGAAACGAATCTGGGACTGTCTATCCACCGCATAAATACCGTCTGCACGATTCTTTCTGGTACGGGCACCCATGGGAAGGGGCTGTCCGCCACCCACAATACAGCCACGTCTGCAGGCCATAACCTCTACAAAATCATAATGTGCTTCGCCGCTCTTTATCTTTTCCAACAAATCTGCCGCATTGGCAAGACCGTTTACAATGGCAATCTTTACATCTCGGTCGCCAAGCTTAATACTAGTCTCCTTCAGTCCGTCATCACCGCGCACACCGGAAAAGCTGATTTGAGAAATAATCTGGTGCCCCTTCTGTTCGGAAAGATGACGCAGAACAGCCTCTGTCACACCACCGGTTACACCAAAGATGGATGCCGCACCGGATGCCACACCAAAAGGCATGTCGGGAGCTTCTCCCTCCAATTCCTCAAATTTAATACCTGCCTGACGAATCATACGGATAATCTCAATAGTAGTAAGAACGCTGTCTGTATCCTGTCTGCCGTCTGTAAAGTTATCAGGCCTCTTAATCTCCGCCTTCTTTGCGGTACAGGGCATTACAGATACCACGAAGGTCTTCTTGCCTTCCTCCTTGTCAGCTTCCGCAAAATAATCCTTTACTACTGCCGAGAACATACCCTGAGGAGAACGGCAGGAGGAAATATTATCTGCAAATTCCGGATACTTGGTCTCGCAGAACTTTACCCAGCCGGGACAGCAGGAGGTAAACAGAGGCAGATTCTCGTTCTTTTCCAGTCTCTCAGCCAGTTCTTTTGATTCTTCTACAATCGTTAAGTCTGCACCGAAATTGGTATCATATACTGCATCAAAGCCCATAATACGCATAGCTGCCACAAGCTTACCCATGGCATTGGTTCCCTTGGGAAGACCGAACTTGTCACCTACTGCCAGACGTACCGCAGGTGCAATCTGTGCCACCACTCTGATGTTAGGGTCCGCAATGGCATCCCATACTTCTGTTACATTGGTATGCACAGTAATGGCACCGGTAGGACATACCACACGGCACTGACCACAGCCCACGCAATCCGTGTCTGCCAATTTCTTACCAAATGCAGGAGTTACTTCAAGCTTTGAGCCTCTGTGAGCAAAGTCAATGGCACCTACTGCCTGAATCTCTGCACAGGTTCTCACGCAGTCACCGCAGAGAATACACTTATTAGGATCTCTTACGATACAGGGTGAGCTTAAGTCTATTTCTTCTTTTCTCTTATTATTTAAAAATCTGACTGCATGAAGTCCTACCTTGAAGGCGATATTCTGCAACTCACAGTTACCGTTTCTGGTACAGACCGTACAATCCCGGCAGTGAGAAGAAAGCAAAAGCTCGATAATCAGCTTACGGTACTTTCTGATTTTTGGGGTATTGGTCTTAATCACCATACCAGGTCTGGGCTGTTCGGAGCAGGATGCCATAATTCTTCCGCGCTCATCCTCCACCACACACATACGGCAGGCACCGTATACGGACAGTTCTGAGTGATAGCAGAAGGTAGGCAGGTCAATTCCCGCTTTTCGAATCACTGCAAGTATATTTTTCTCGCCCTCTATGGGCACACATCTTCCGTCTATAATCATGTAATCCACAGTAATTACCTCCCTACTCTACATAAATCGCCCCGAAAGGACACTGGCTTTCGCAGGCACCACACTTGATACAGATATTGGTATCAATGGTGTAAGGATTCTTAATCTCGCCCTTGATAGCATTCACAGGGCAGTTTCTCGCACACTTGGAGCAACCCTTACATTTTTCGGGGTCAATCTTGTAGGACTTCAGTGCCTGGCAGTTGCCGGTACGACACTTTTTATCTCTTACGTGCTCAATATATTCGTCTCTGAACAGCTTCAAGGTACTGAGTACCGGAAGCGCCGCACTCTTACCAAGACCGCACAGCGCAGTATCCGTAATAGCCTCACCCAGCTCCTGCAACATATCCAGCTGCTCCATGGTACCTTTACCCGCCACAATATCTTCCAGAATTTCCAGCATACGCATGGTACCCTCTCTACAAGGAATACACTTACCGCAGCTTTCATTCTGGGTAAAGTTCATAAAGAATCTTGCCACTTCCACCATACAGGTGTCCTCGTCCATGATAACCAGACCACCGGAGCCAATCATGGCACCCATTTTCTTTAAGGAATCAAAATCAAGAGGCACATCCAGCTGTGTACCAATCAGACATCCGCCGGAGGGACCGCCAATCTGTACTGCCTTAAACTCCTTACCGTTCTTGATACCTCCGCCAATTTCATATACAATCTCACGAAGGGTGGTACCCATGGGCACTTCAATCAGACCGGTATTGTTGATACTTCCCGTAACCGCAAAGGCCTTTGTTCCGGGGCTTCCTTCTGTTCCAATGCTCTTGTACCATGCCGCGCCATTATTGATAATCATGGGCACATTAGCGTAAGTCTCCACATTATTCAAAACCGTAGGTTTGCCAAATAAGCCCTGTTCCACTGTACGGGGCGGCTTTGTACGGGGCATACCGCGCTCACCTTCAATGGAAGCGGTAAGTGCACTACCCTCACCACATACGAACGCACCTGCACCACGGTTGATATGCAATTTAAAGCTATAACCGGAGCCTAAGATATTATCACCCAAAATACCTGCTTCTTCAGCCTGGGCAATGGCAATCTGAAGTCTGCTGATGGCAAGAGGATACTCCGCACGCACATAAATATAGCCTTCCTGCGCACTCACTGCATAGCCTGCAATTATCATACCCTCAATCATCTTATGGGGATCACCCTCCATAACGCTTCGGTCCATAAATGCACCCGGGTCACCCTCGTCACCGTTACATACCACATAACGGATGGTTTCCGGCTGACGGGCTACCTGCTTCCACTTATAACCGGTTTGGAAACCTCCGCCTCCACGTCCGCGCAGATTGGACTCAAGCACCTCGTTTACAACCTCTTCAGGAGTCATCTCAAACAATGCTTTCTCCAGAGCAGAATATCCATCCACTGCCAGATATTCATCCATATGCTCCGCGTCAATATGACCGCAGTTCTTTAACACCAGACGGGTCTGCTTGGCATAGAAGGGAATCTCCTCCTGTGCCTTATACTTCACACCATCCATTTCATAAAGCAGCCTTTCCACAGGCTCACCCTTCAAAATTGTGGTGTTGAAAATCTCTTCACAGTCCTCTTCCTTTACCTTGATATACAGGAAATTGTAGGGCTCGATGCGCACCAAAGGTCCCATTTCACAGAAGCCGTGGCATCCGCTCTTCTTCACACCGCCGGGGCACTCACCATTCGGTCCGTGTGCAACGCCTTCGCCAAAGGCAACCTCTACCTCTGCGCCGCTGTTCTTTACAAGTTCACACATCTTGTCATAAATTTTTGCAGAACCACCTGCAAGACAACCGGTTCCCGCACAAATTAAGATACGGAATTTCTCCTGCTCCATTGCCTGCTTCGCCCGCACACGGGCATCTATTAAATCCTGTCTGCTTTCAAGCTTCATTACGCTTCACCTCGCAATTCCTTAATCAGTGCTGTCACCTTATCCGGTGTCATAGCCGCATGCACTTCATCATTTACCGTAAGTACCGGTGCCAGACCACAAGCTCCAAGACAGGATACCGTCTCCACGGTAAACAACATGTCCGAAGTGGTATGCTGCCCCTTCTCCAAACCAAGCTCTTTATATAATCTGTCCAAAATGCCCATGGATTTTCTAACGTGGCAGGCCGTACCGTCACACACCTTAATTACATACTTACCCTTCTGTTCAAAGGAAAAGTTCTCGTAAAAGGTAGCCACGCTATAAGCCTTAGCCTCGGTAATATTTAATTTTTTTGCTATGTAACTCAAAAGCTCTGCCGGTAAATACCTGTATTCGGATTGCACATCCTGAATAATCGGGATTAACCATCTTGACTCTGTACCATACCGGTTGATGATTTCATCCGCCTTGTCATAATATGATTGTTCCAGCATAACATCCTCCTTGTCGCCTTGTGTAAAATCAGTTTGTTAATATTATAACATTATCTGTCGCATTTTCCAATATCTATAAAGAAAAATGTCGGGAAATATGTGCTTGGTGTCTTGTAACTGCAAGTCTACGACAAGAAACTGTCTGTGTCTCAGCCTTGCAACGCTAAGACGCTAAGTACATATTTCCCCTGTCTGCCACTCCAATCCCCATAGAAAAAAGCCTGCAACGCAGGCTTTCGCTTCTCTATCTTGCATATTGCTCAATACATGTATATAACATTTCCGCTGTTGCAGGCTTGAACAGATATCCGGCCGGATTGAGCTCCATAACCGCATCAATATGTTCCTGATCTTTTACACCTGTCAGGAAGAACACCGGTACATCCTTTGCATCATCAAGCTCCTTAATCATCTGGAAAGTAAGCTTACCATCACATATGGGCATATCATAATCCAGGAATATAATATCCGGCACTCTCTTGCCAATCAGGTTCATAGCCTTCATACCTGAGGTTGCAAGCTGTACGTCATACCGATTCTTTAACACCTCATTTAACACTCGGATCTGAAAAGCATTGTCGTCAATCAGCATAACGCATTTTCTCTTTTCTACCCCCTCCGCCAATGTAGGTGCCTTCTCCTCTGCATCATCTTCCGGAACCAGTTCTTTGATAAGCTCCACAAGCTTTGCCCCTTCCGCAGGTCTCTCCAACAGATGAAAGGGCTCCATCTTAATAATCTCACCGATGCACTTAAACTCCGAACCGGAACCATAACAAATCACCGGAATATGAGGATAATTTAATTTTAACTCAAAAAAGATATTCAGATTGCCTACTTCCACACCAACCATACTGTATATAATCAAATCCGGCTGGTTCAATTTTAACATTCCCTGTATCATTTCAAGATTATCCGCACACACCTGAACACTATAGTCCTGTGACAGATAATTGTTTATCCCCTCAAACACCTGATTTAACTTACCTATCAAGAATATTTTCTTCATAACCGCTCTCCCGTTATCGCTTTATCTTTTCCAACGCAGCCAATGCCGCTTCCGAATCCAAATTCAATACATCCTCCAACAAAATATCAATCACTTCCTGCATTTCTGCGGGATAAGAATATTTCTTTATTTCAGCACAAATCAAATCTGCTGAATTAAAGTCTTCATTAATCAGGCTGGATTTCAACATCTCAAAAAACACCATATGGGCACTTCCGGCTTCTTGTTTTTCTTCCTTAGGAATAATGGTTGCAATCCGTTCTCTGTGCTTTTCCATTTCATCCAATAAAATCGGATGTACTGTACGAATCCTCTCCATATCCCCCTGAATACATGCTACTTCCTGAAGCCTTGCCACTTTAGATAACAAGAGTGCCCCCACAGTTGCCGAAGTACTCTTTAACGCATGCACCTCAATCCGGTATAGCTGCAGTGCTTCTTCCTTCTCCAAATCTGCAAACAGGGATTCCAATTTTTGTTTGAGCGGATTCAGGGAATCATGAAAATCTATTAATATTTTCGGCAAAAGTTCCTCATCTCTTAAGATATTTTTAGCATATCCAAAGTCAAATTCATCTAATTGAGGCAACTCTATCGTATTACTGTCATTTTTATCTTCTGTAAATGTGTCGGTGTACACTCCTGCATCTGTTACCGCCAGATAGTTTATAAGCATCTTTTCTAATTCATCCGGCATAATCGGTTTGGAAAGGAAATCATCAAATCCTTCCTCCAGATACCTTTCACGGTCACCCATAATAGCATTGGCCGTCAGCATAATAATCGGGATACCCTCACACAATTTCTCTTCTTTGATAATATGGAACGTTTCAATACCATCCATCTCCGGCATCATATGGTCCAAAAAGACTATATCAAAGCTTTGCTGCCTAAGCAGTTCAAGACACATCTTTCCACTGTCCGCTTCCATTATCTGCATCTGTGTCTTCTTAAGAAGTGCCTTAAACACTTTTCGGTTCATGCGGTTATCATCTACTACCAAAAGCTTCTTATCGGGAGCCACAAACATGGTCTGCTTACTCTTGGTGCCACCTGCATTTGCCTGCCTGCTTCTAAAGTCTCCAATCGGCTCAGTATCCACAATCCGCTGAATAATATCAAAAGAGAACTCACTTCCCTTCTCGTATTCACTCTGAATAACCAGTTCGCTCTCCATAAGCGTCAAAAACTGCTTCGCAATCTTCATGCCAAGTCCGGTACCCTCTACGTTCTTATTTCTGGACGAATCAAACCGCTGGTATGCATCATATATCTTTCCGATATCTTCTTCCTTAATACCAATACCTGTATCACGGACTGCAAAATGAATAATTGCTTCCTCCTGCTCCACTCTGCAATTGACAACCAAAGTCACTGTACCCTGCTCCGTATATTTCACCGCATTGGTTAGCAGATTCAAAAGCACCTGACGGATACGCTTATCATCGCCGAAGTAACCTCTTGGCATAGTGGTGTCAATATCAAAAATCAACTGAAGTCCCTTTTCCCTTGATCTTATTTCAACCATATGGTACAGATCTTTCAGCAAAGCATCCAACCGGTAATCGTCTTCCACCAATTCCATCATACCGGATTCAATCTTTGAGGAATCCAGAATCTCATTTATAATATTAAGCAGTGCCATTGATGAATTCTTGATATCATCCGCATAGCTGAGAATATCCTCATTGGTACTTTCTCTGAGAATCATCTCATTCATACCCAAAACAGCATTTACAGGGGTACGGATTTCATGGGACATCTTTGCCAGAAATTCGGACTTTGCTTTATTTGCGCGTTCCGCTTCTTCTCTTGCCTTTTCAAGCTCAGCGGAAAGCTTCGCCTTTTCCAGGGAACCGCTTACAATTCTAAGAATATTATTGCTTACAAATACATAAGCAATGTACATGAGACATCTGGGAAAAATATAGTACAATAACAACGTAAAAAACACATTGTCATTCACCTTTGACAGTAAAAATACACCATCCACGGAATGAGTCTGCAAATTACTGGTCGTCAGAAGTGCCATATTAGCATCACACAAACCGAAGAAATAACCGCAGTAAACTACTACAAAGGTACTAATCACGGTCAGTGCATAAACATAACTCATAATCCTTTTAGAGGAATACAGTGCTGCATACAAAAAGGGTAAAATTGCCAGCAATGTCACATGATATGTAATATATACACCCATGATGGTATATACCACCAAAACTCCTGCCATCAAATAATATTTAAATTGCGGTTTAGATAGCGGAGCTCTTCTGGAAACCAATAAAATAACCAGATAGATAATTGCAGACGGAATAAAGCTCTTAATCATAATCGCTTTATCCACCACAAAAATATCCAACATATTTAACACAAATGCAATGGCATAAATGGTAAGCGTCACGGTAAAGCATCGCAACACATATTTATTCGCCACCTGCTCACGGTCTTCTATATAAACAGAAATATCATCATTGATTCGCTTTGTCCTTTGCATATCTTCTTCCTTATATGAGTAGATTAATATTCCTTTTATTATATCACATATACATCTCGAAATCCACTCATATCAGGGGAATTTCGCAAAAAGCCCTGCCGCAATTACTACGGCAGGGCCCCATATTCCATACTCTATTTTTCAATATACTGCAATGCAACACATGCAGGACCGCCCTGCGTCACAAATACCGGACTCAGCGGATGAATCTGTATCTCCGTAAGAGGAAACGCCTCCTTGATACGCTCTGCAATCTGCTTTGCTTCCTCCGGCACATTGGCGTGAACTACATACAAAATATGACGCGCATCCAGACACAAGTCCTTCCAATGATCTATAATAGTGCTTACAGCCGATTTCATCGTACGCTTAATACCAAAAATCTTTAACTGCCTGCCATCCTCCGTCAGGGTCATAATCGGCTTTAACTTCAATACCGCACCAATATTGGCAGTCATCGGTGCAAGACGTCCGCCTCTCTTTAAGAAAGCAAAATCCTGAGGAATCAGGAAGGACTCTGTCTTTTTCTTAATATACTCAAGCCAGTCCAATATCTCCTGCTTCGTCTTACCCATAAGCTTCATCTGCTGTGCCTTCTCCACCATATACCGGTGGGGACCGCATAATGTCTTTGTATTGACAACTGTAATGTTCTCTTTATTCTCAACCATCTGCGCTGCGCTACATGCTGTCTGATAGGTTCCTGACAGTCCGTCCGCCATGGCAATATCGATAATCTCATCCTCTTTATATTTCTCGTATGTCTCTACAACATCACCAATGGGAGGCTGTGAAGATTTAGGTATCTCTCCCCGCCCGATTCTGGCATAAAATTCCTCCATATCTACCAGAAGATCTCTGCCTTCCATATCGCCGATGTTTACACACAACGGAAGCGCCTCAAAGCCCAGTTCTCTCGCTTCATCTACCGTATATAATGTTGAAGAATCCGTAACAATCTGTAACATAATCAAATACCTCTTTACATGGTTTTCAATACTACTTATATAAGTAAACACCACTAAATAGAAATAGTCAAGAGGTTTTGAAGAAATAATTGAATCTCATACGTATTCAGAATAACTGATTCCAGTGTATTTCTTAAAACACCTTCCAAAATAATTAGGGTCCGGAATCCCCACTTCATTTGCAGTCTCAAACATTTTCAAGTTGCTTTTTTTCAATTCTATGGCATGTTCCATTCGGCATTTCATCAGGTATTCCAAAAAACTCACGCCCATTTCCTTCTTAAACTTCCTGCTCAAATAGCTGGCATTAAATCCAAACTGCTGGGCAACCGAAGCCAAATTGATAGTGGAATCCTTGTAATTATTCTTCAGATAATTAACAATCTTTTGTATCTCGAAGGAATTAAGTGCCGGTTCCTCCTGTTGTGAACCTTTTTCGTCTAAAGAACACTTATCCAATTCGTCAACCACCCGTTTTAAAACCTTTTCCACTTCACTTCTGACAATAGGCTTAAGCATATACTCCACTACCGGAAGACGCACACATTGACGCGCATACTCAAAATCATCAAATCCGGTGAGAACAATCACGCGCAAATCGGGATAACGGGTTGTCGCCATCTTGGTAAATTCAATACCGTCCATAAAGGGCATACAGATATCAACGAATACTATATCAGGATTTACGTCATCAATAATATTGATTGCCTCTATACCGCTGGCAGCTTCACCAACCACCTCAAGGCCCAATGCTTCCCAGTCTATAGACGCCTGCAATAGTTTTCTGACCGGCATCTCATCGTCAACAATCATAACTCTCTTCATCCCTTATTCCTCCCCATCACGCAATCTCTCCTGAGTGTTTTGCGGAATACAGATTTCTATTTCCGTGTACTCACCCATTTCACTGCGTATCGTAACAACATCATCCTTGTTACAGTAATAACGAATGCGGTCTATGGTTCCTGCCAACCCAAATCCACCGGGACTCTTTCGAACAGCTTCTTCCCGTTTGGTCTCCAGAACCTTTTGAATTTGTTCCTCACTCATTCCCACACCCGTATCGTAAATGGATACGTGCAATCCACCTTCACTCAGCCTTGCCGTAACCTTAATGATACAATGTTCTCCTTTCAGCTTTACTCCATGATAAATACTATTCTCCACCAATGGTTGCAAAATCAACTTCGGAACCATATAATCAAGGGTTCCCTCATCAATTTCATACTCATCCGTAAAGCTGTCCCCGTACCGCAATTTTTGAAGAGCCAAATAATCCTGAATAATTCTGAGTTCATCCCGGAAAGGAATCTCACGCTTACCCTTGCTCAAAAAATTGCGGTAAAAGCTTCCCAATGTTTCCAGTGCATCTCTTACCTGTACTGCGTCTTCCTGTATGGCAAGATAGCGAATGGTCTCTAAGGTATTGTACAAGAAATGGGGCTTGATTTGTTCATACAAGACCATCATTTCCGCTTTTCGAATGTTCTCCTCTTCCCGCAATAGCTGTTCAAACAATTCGTTCATATAGTCAATCATGTTATTGTAGCTTTCAGCCAATCGACCGATTTCATCATCCGGCATTTCTTCTTCAATGCGTGCCAGCCAACCTTCTGCTTTCGTTCGCTCAATGGAAGCATCCAGTGTCATAATGGGTTTTGTGATATTTTTCTGTACAAACAAAGTGTGTATAATGGAAGATAAAAACAAGGCACAAAATGTCATAAGCATCGCGAATAACGTCTCAATGGGCAATGGTGTGGCACTTGTATTTGTACAGCACATGACTATTAAGGGGGGGATTGCATTCTTTGCCGTAAAAGCTGCCCGCTTTCCGCGAAAACGTATATTTTTGCTAACTGTATTCTCGCTGTTATACTCATCCTTATACAGATTTGCAAGTTCTTCATCGCCGCACAAATAGGTACCGTTTGTATCCACAACACACATTCCGCTTGCTTTTTGAATAGAAATTACTTCATCAAAACAACTGCTGGATATATTCATAACTAAAATACCCAACAGTTCCTGTGAATTTATATCATTAATTGCTCTGGCAAATGTAAGCGTAGGCTTCCCATCCTTTTTTATAATAACACCGTTTCCGTTTATGGAAAGTGTCTTCGCTCCATCTGCTTCCAGAATATATTGCCACCCATCTGATTCCATATCGATAATATATTCATTCTTACCGGTATTGGCATATTCGCCATCATTCCGAAAAATATAAACTGATTCGATATAGTTAATATTACCATAATGATTCAATATTTCATACATTCCCATGCGGGCTTCGTAAGACATGCTTTTGTCAGCTTCCTCACATTTGAGAAAGCTGACAACACGATCATTAACCATAATCAGTCTTGATATGTAATTATAATTTTGGACTGTGGAATTCACCATGGAAGCCACATTATCTACCGCTTTTTCCGAAGCCTTCGCCCGGTAGTCAACGTTTGTCCGCCTTAATACAATCATGAAAGAAGCAACAAACAAGATAGCAAAAAAACCAAATAAAATTACATAAAAAGCTAACGTCTTTTGCTTCAAGGATTTAAAATGTATACGCTTGTTCCATAATTTATCAAAAATCATATCGTTTTCCTCTTATAGACAAGTGTACCACATCCCCTGTTTGAAAACAAGTTAACCTTTAATTGCACCTGCAATAAAACTGTCCTGAATCTTCTTGCTGAAGAAGATGTAAAAGATCAGCATGGGGAATGTTGCAAGAACCATTGCCGCACCCACAGGTCCCCACTCTGTCAGATACTGTCCCGAAAGAGCCTGCACACCTACCGGCAAGGTTTTATGAGCGGTGTCGCTGATAAATATATTTGCAAACATAAGCTCATTCCAACACTGCAGGAAAGTGTAAATTGAAACTGTAGCCACCGCAGGTTTCATCAGGGGTACAATAATTTTAAAGAATATTCTAAACGCACCGCAGCCGTCAATACATGCTGCTTCATCAAGTTCAAACGGTATCCCTTGCATAAACCCAGTACATATTAGTATTGCCATTGCCAGCGAAAATGCGGCATATGGAATTATGAGGGAGGCATATGTACTGAGCAAATGCAATCTGGATAATGTAACATAAATAGGTACGATAGAGGCATGAATCGGTATGGTGAGTCCCAACATCAGGAAACTCATCATCTTCTCTCTGCCCTTCCAGAAAAATCTTGTCAGGGCAAACGTAGCCATAAGCGCTACAATCATAACCACCGCAATAGTAACAACTGCCACGATGGTACTATTCAGGAAATACTTAAAAATGTTACCTACTTTTAAAGCTTTTTCGTAATTGGACCACAACCATTCTCTGGGAAGTCCCACTACGTTTTCACCGAATATTTCTGTATTGCTCTTTAGGGAGAACGTAAACATCCAATATATCGGGAACAGATTAATAAGCAGCCAAATAATAAGCACAATATAGACTAAGGTTTCTTTAATTCTTTTTCTTCTTACCAAGCCCGAAAGTGTTCTTTCGTTTCGTGCCATAATCGTCCCCCCTTTCCTTAAAGATTGCACTGATAATCAATGCCGCAGCAAAACACAATACAATCAAAAGAAGTGCTATGGTACTACCCATACCATATCTGTTTCTCGTAAATAGCATATTAATCATAAGCGTACTGGGTACTTCTGTGGCATGATCCGGTCCACCATTGGTCAAAACGTAAATTAAGTCAAACGATTTAAATGAACCTGTAACCGCAAAAATAGTACTTATTTTCAGAATCGGCTTAATATATGGTATCACTATGTATCGGTTTACTTTTCCTTCGCTTGCGCCGTCAATCATTGCCGCTTCACGGTATTCCGGCGGAACACTCTTGATTCCCGCATACAAAAGAAGCATATGATATCCGACATACTGCCATACAGTAGGTACAAACGCAGCCATCAATGCCGTGCCTTCGTCACCCAGCCACCTTCTGGTCCATTCCTCCAATCCCAGACTGCGTAGAGCCACATTTAAAACACCATACTCAGGGTTGTAAATCTTTAACCACAACTGACCGATTACCACCGTAGAAATCAATACCGGTATAAAATATATTGAAAGGAATCCTCTTTCTCCCTTTCTTCCCTTACCAAGCAAAAGAGCAAGGAACAATGCAAGGGGAAGCTGAATGACAACAGAAATAAAAGCAAGGATACATGCATTTCCAAATGCCTTTAAGAAACCGATATTGTCACTCGTAAACAATTCCACATAATTGTCTAATTCAACAAATTCTTTTGGGCCATATCCCTTCCAGTCAAAGAAGCTGTAGTACCCGGACATAAATATAGGCAAAATCAAGATACCGACAAACAAAAGCAATGCCGGAGCCATAAAAAGAGCTATTTTCCATTTACTGCTATATATTTTTTTCATATCACGTTTCCTTTAAAAAAGCGGTTCTCACCGGATACCCAAATAAGAACCGCTTAAATTCATGTTACAACAGAATTACTTAATGTCTTTTACAAGTCCATCAACAAATGCCTGACCATCAATCTTAGAGGAATAAATCTTGCTTACATAATCAAGATAAATTGCTGCTGAATCTGCTGACATAGCTGTATCACCAAACAATACATACTGGCTAGCATTTGCACAAATCTCAGATACGGACTGAGTTAATGCGTTAACGCTTGATGTATCATAATCAGGTGTCCATGCAGGAAGACCACAACCATCAAGATAACCATAGTGGCAGATGCCCTTAGCCAATTCAAATGCGGACTTAGCTGCTAATTCAGCATTCTTGGAACCAGCTGCAACTGCAAGAGTATCAGAAGGTCCTCCGATAAGCTCGCCAAGCTGAGACTTGGAAGAATCAATTACAGGGAACTCAGAAACCTTAACGAAATCAAGACCAGCCTTAGCGAAGTCTGCACAGTTCCAAGTACCGTTCATGTAGAATGCATACTTTCCAGCCATGAAGTTAGCCTTAACTTCATCATTGGTAAGAGCGATTCCATCGGGATCAAAGTACTCTTTGTCAATCATTTCCTGGAAAATTCCTACAGCCTTAACAACGTCTGCATTATTCCAAGAAGCTCTGCCTGCGAAAATCTCGTTAAGTGCGGTAGCACCTGCAGTCTTCTCGATGATGGACTCAAGGTACTCGGTTACACACCAGGTCTCCTTACCGGAGCATCCGAAAGGAATGATTCCCTTTGCAACAAGCTTGTCACAGCAGTCAATGAGCTCTTCATATGTTGCAGGAACCTCATTGTAACCAACTTCTTTAAGAAGATCCATGTTAGAGAACATACCAACAATGTTCATAGTCATAGGTACACCATAGTACTTACCGTCGTACTTAACGTTACCCATCATAACCTCAGGAAGCTCGCTCTTGTAGGTAGCATAAACATCATCTACACAGTAAACACGACCTGCTGATACGAAATCTCCCAAGAATGCACAAGACCATGTAAAGAAGATGTCAGGCATTTCGTTTGCAGAAACTGCTGCCTTAATCTTTGTCTTGTAAGCCTGATTCTCAACAGCTTCCCATGTGAAATTGATTTCAGGATGAGCTGCCTTGAAGTCTGCGATAGAAGCCTCATAAGAATGACGGTTAGAATCGCTTTCAGTAGCAATACACCACATAGTAAGATCTGTCTTACCATCGTCAGCGCCTTTGCCACATGCTGCCAGGGAAAATACCATTACCCCAGCCAATAATGCTGCTAATAACTTTTTCATTTTACCCTCCTATATGATATGAAATTAGTTTATGTAAGCAGGCTTTATTGCCTGTTCTTACCGCTTTATCATAAGCCATGGATACTCCATGTAAAGTTCATTCTCTGTCAACTCATAAAAGAAAACCGTATCCGCAAGAGCCTCTCCATACATAAGCTTAACTGTATGTGCCTCTTCATCTACCTCATAATATCCGGTAAGCGCTCCGTCCTCCATAAAGGTTCCCTTATTTGAAAACTCAAAAGTCCAACCTTTGTCTTCGCAGCGCCATACACCCACAATACCCTGACCGCCGCCTTCCGGTTGACGCGTATATACGCTCTGTATGTACACATACATCTTATCGCCTTCGGACGCATATCGTAACTTTGTAACCGCGCCGTCTTTGTCCGTTAAATTTATGTACTCACCGTCACAGGTATACTGATACTTTATGCCTTCAAACTTAGCACTGCCATCATTTGAAAACTCCGCAACCGTTTCTTTCTCATCATGAGCATAATACCACTGCCCATGAAGAGCAATCTCATCCGCATTCTGCTGAATTTCTTTCTTGCCGCAACCGGCCATACATATAGCGAACATCACCAAAAGAGCTATGAAATTAATCCTGATTTTTGTATTGTTTTTCATGATTTTATTCATCTTTACCTCTGTATAATTAAATTATAACGAAATCATACCATCTATAAAGGCACATTTTGTACTTTTTTAAGCACATATTTTACTTATTTCAATTTTGTACTTGTGCATAATAAATAAAAATATCCGAAGAGTGCCTGCACTCTTCGGATATTTTTATTATGTTATACATTGTATTTCTGTGCAAACTCTGCCACCGGCATGGGTTTTGCATAAAAATACCCCTGAATCAAATCGCATTCCTGCTCTGTCAAAAAGTCTACCTGTTCTCTGCTCTCAATGCCCTCAGCAACAATTTTCATATTTAACTTCTTCGCCAGCTCAATAACCTCAGAAACAATCAGCAACCCTCTCTCTTCCGCATCTGCTCCGCGGAAGAAATCCGCATCAATTTTTAAAACATCGATTTGCAATTCCTTTAATGAGTTCAAAGAAGAATACCCTGCGCCAAAGTCATCCATAGATACCGAAAATCCGGCATTTCGCAGTTTCTGCACCGTGTTTAACAGTACCTTCTTATCGTCAAAGAACGCGCTTTCCGTAAGCTCTAATTCAATCACACTATGCGGCACCTGATATTTATCTACAATGGCACAGATATGCTCTGCCAAGTCCTCTCTGGTAAAATGAGCTCTGGATACATTGACAGAAATCGGCACCAGCTTTCGGCCTTCAGCAAGCCACCCTGCCTGTATTCGTGCAATCTCTTCCAACATATAATCATCCAATTTTAATATAAAACCGTTCTTTTCAAAAATTGGTATAAACCGGTTTGGCGGAATAAAGCCTTCCGTCGGATGAATCCAGCGAACCAGCGCTTCCGCACCACCCAGCACTTCATCCGAAGTGCTGATTTTAGGCTGTAAATATACCTGGAACTCTCTGTTTACCAGGGCACGATCCATATCATCCTCTACCTTACGCTCCCAGATTTTTTGGTTATTCATCTCCACATCGAAAAAGGCGATCTTATTTTCTGCTTCTTCCCCTAACATTTCACAGGCAATCATGGCGTTATTGTATAATTGCTCTACATCCCGCTCGCCGGGCTGCACCAAATAAACTCCCACGCCAAAATACATTTTCATGCCCGGCAAAACTGCGTTCAATGCCTTTTCCAGACTGTCAATTCGCGCTTCCAGCTCAGCCGCTTCTGCATAAACCAGCAAAAGTCCAAACTCTGCATTCTCCTGATGCGCCAATACTTCATTCCGCTTCATTTCCTTCTTCAGTGCAGCATAAAAGCTCTCAATTAGCTCTTGCCCTTTATTCACGCCAAAGCAGGTGCAAAAACTGCGGTATTTGCGCATCTCCAAATGTACCATAGCGTACTTTTGCTTCCTTTTGCCGTTCTTCTTTAACAGGCTTGCTCCTTTTCTGATAAACAACAGCCAATTATCTCCACCGGTCACCATATCCGTGTAAATAATTTTGATAGTTTTTCGCACACCGAATACCGTGCCGATAATCGAAATCAGATAGTATATCAGGAAAATAACAATTAGGAATATGCACAATAAAATACAGACTATCATCGTTAGAAAATCCTGAAAATAAATCGGTATATCATTGAGTACCATAACATCCAAGCCATTTACCGGAATAACAAGCCAGAGCTTTATCTGTGCAAAAGGAGCTGAAGCATCAAACTCAGACGCCGAGAAAATGTCCTCCAAGGCATCTTCATTAGGAACAATTTCTCCCTCCTCAATGATAAATACCTGCTCCTTATCCTCAGCAATCATAACATGTATTTCTTTCTCTGTAATTTCCGACAAAAGCTCTATATCTATAGTTGCATCGATTATGGGATACTCGCCGGTACTGGACCATACCGGCACTCTATCCGCGTCAATTACAGCTACCTTTTCAATTTCCTCCAAGGCGTCAATATGAGACAATACCGTCTGTATAATTTTTTCTTCCGTTTCTGAATTGTAATCTGCAAAGAGCTCTGCAACCTTAATGGACTTTCTGCTGCTGTCCAGCAATTTTCTCTGTACAATATCCATACCGGACGCCCACAGTGCAGCAGCCATAACAACTATGAAAATACAAAGAATTAAAATTAATCCTAATACAGATGGCCAGATACGCTTTTTCTTAAATTTTTTTATTCTTTTTTCTTTTGATTTGTTCATAACCTGTTTCCCCGCTTCTTTTGATCATTGAGATAGTGTTTGTGTTTTTCTGCGATTGCATTTTCAGATTATTAGTATATTTATTTTATCATACGGGAAGTAAAATAGAAAGGAGAATAAGACTTTCTTAACCGGTATCTGCAGTCGCCGCTAAAAAAATGCTCGGAAGAGCGCAAACACTCTCATGAGCCCATTCTGAAGATTACACCTCGAAAGCACTCTGTGCTTCCTCGGTCGCGGCAGTCACCGCTTATAAATAAACATATCCGAGCACACTCGCAGCATAGCTGCTCGCTCGCGGGCTTGCGCCCAATAAATAAGCAAAAATAAACCCATAGGAATGCAAGCATTCCCATGGGCTATATTTTTACTTATTTGCTCGGCTTATTGCTTTCGCGAATATTACTCGATGATAGTAGCAACACGGCCTGAACTAACGGTTCTACCACCTTCACGGTCCGATTTTGCTTATTTAGAAACTTAATTGTTACGGTTTTTGCCGTTTTTTGACTCATATTATGGGTATTTTACCTATTATTTAGCCTTTTTCCGGGGGAAATGTATCGGATTCGTATCACGGTTTTTCGTTCACCTAGCCATAATATAGCATGGGCGAAAAACAATGTAAATCGGCATTTTTTACAAAAATTTAGATATGATACATATTCCGCAGATTGTGATACTTGTTTTAGTGGGTGTGATACGCGGTTTTATGTATCACGATGCTTATTTTCACAAAATGACACACAATGTGTTCCTTTTTTAATGTGTTGCAGCACTGGTGTGATACACATTCAAGTAAAGATGCACACAGAAGGGGATTGTGTGTATCTTTACTTAAATCTATCGCACTTCTCATATATGTAATTAAAATTTGTCTATCTAAAATAACATATTTTCCTCATCATATTTACTGTATACACCGATTGTATTAAGAAACTCCTTAATAATTTTATCTTTATTCTTTTTATTCTTCTTGCATTCAATAAATAAACATAAAAACTGAACCGTTGAAATCAAACAATGCTCCCTACTTATCGAATAATCTAGCATTTGCTTAGGGAAAACCAACTCCGTTCTCTCTCTCAATGGTTTATTTCGAAATGCATTTACAAGCAAAACACCCTTGGGTTTAATTCCTGTTTCCACATGATATTCGGATATCCATTTTTCAAGTTGTGCAGCATTTCTTTCCCCTGCACTTTTTGTAAGCCCCTTTATCTCGAAGACAACTGAAATCTCCTTATATTTGCCAATTATATCTGTTCTGTTTGCTTCAACCTCTTCCAATTGAAAGTCGAGTTCAAGTAAAACTTTTCTCACAATATTTTCTAATGAACTACCAGTTCCAGTAAGAAGCTGTTTATACTCTGAAATTTCATTTAACACCTTGGAATTCTTATTTTTTTCCTCTATCAACTTTTCTATCTTTTTATCAATTGCTTCATTTTTCTCAACATACTTTTTTTCATCAAAAAGCATAATGTTCTTCGCCCAATTCGGCAGCTCACTATATTGACTTCTACTGTTTAGTTTTTCATCTAACTCTAATATCTGTTTCAAAAAATATAATGGTTTTTCTTTTGCATCGCTATCATCGATATACTCTTCTTCCTCATATGGTCGTGGTATAAAAACAATATTTCCCTTGCCATATTTCATATGCATTGCAACTGCGTTGCTTGTCCCCGGAATTACCACGTCAGTTTCTCCATTAGGTTCTTTTATTATTTGTTGATACAAATATAAATCTCGAATTGAATCATAGAAATCTCTATATTCATCTTTTGCAACCACTTGTGTCACTTCTCCCAATAAACTTTCCAACTTCACATCCACTGGTAAAAAACCGTTTTCATCTATCTCCTGAACATAACTCGTTCGCGTTGCATTTTTACCGCTTCCACTCACCGCTTTCTCACCATTATAGATATATCGTTTTTCATTTTTTTCCAAAATAACGAATATATTTTTTCCTATTTCCAGCATATCCTGTAATTGTTTCTTCATGCATTGAAATTCTCTAATAATATTAAACGAATCATCCTCATCTAATACTATTATTCCTTGATATTTTCTTGGAGTTTTTTCATAACTATTAGTGGTTTCATACTTGTAATTGGATGTAACGAAGTAGGTGCTTAATATAACCGCATCATAATCAAACAAAGACATATTGGTCCGAAATTCGTATTCATCAAAATTCTCAAGTACATTATGTCCAAATGATGTATTTATACCCACGTATTTCTTCATAAAACTACCCTCTATCTGTATATGTCCTTAATAACATACTCCGCATTATTTGTATTGCCATCAGATTCAAGAACATCTGCTTTTACCAAAATCTGTATATAACGCCATGCAGTAGCTAACGACTTTCCTGTTATCTGTCTTGCCATCTGCGTCGTAATTGCAGAATTTGTTTCCAAATACTCAATTATAGTCAAAGTTTTTTCATAATCTTTCTGGCTTAAAACTTCTTTCAAAACTTCTTTCAAACTTCTTTCATTTTTTTGAATGAAGTTTGCATCTTCCTTCATTTTGGCATCTTCTTTTTTCAAAAAAGAAAGCGACAGTACCGTTCTATCCGGGTCAAATCTCTCCTCAATCACCGGTTCTTCCCAGCCTTCGTCTGCCCAAACGTTAAAGATATTCGGAACACCACTTCCTGCACGTTCACCGATATTGATAAGATTAAACATTTTCATAAGAGCTTTGTTTCTAGGATCGGATTCGCCACCAAGACGCATCTGTTTTTTACCCGTTCTGACATAACCCGGATTTGCTAAAACCAGCTTGTCCGGTTCCTTACGGATAACAACACCACGCAAACCGTGATAATCTGCATTAATCAAACAGTTTGCCAAAGCCTCACGAAGTGCCTTGTGCACAGGAGTATCGTCAACACGTTCGCCACCAACCATTTTAAAAGGCACCTTAATGTCTTTAATAATTTTGTTATAAACTCTAAAATAGAAGTCGCACACATTTCCGGACCATTCACCGGAACTTGATTGCAAACGGTCACTCCAACGAGTGGTAGGGTCCAACTCTTCTCTGTAATCCAAGAAGTACTCCGGAAAGTGACGCACAATGTTGTACTCATCACCAAACATCAACATACCTGCTGCCGTAGGATGCAACTTTCCATCCTCATCAGAAATAGCAGCTGCACCAATGCTTCTCAGATACTCATGGTCGCTCAGGCGCTCAAAAGGATGTCCCTCTTTTAAGGAACGATGGCTGTTACGATATCCGTGAATCGTATCATAATTCAAATCTTCCATAGGAACCTTATCAAGCACTTCCATATCCATAGTGCGCTCGGTCTGATCGCGAAGCATTGTCTTTACCTGCAATCTGGTACAATGATAATCGCCCTCGTAATTGCGACGGAACGTGCCATTGAAAATATCATTGTTGATGTACACCGGCTTCTGCTCACGCTTTGCCATCGGCACATAAATAACCATGATAACATCCTTATTGTCACCAACCTCGTAGGTCTGCACATCATCTTCTGACAGAAGATTTATACTTACCTTCTTGGGATTGTTCATATTATCCCAAAATTCCTT
>SVFG01000089.1 GCA_015056975.1 Lachnospiraceae bacterium
TATTATGTTTGGGAGGTAACAGGAGATGTATGTTACTAATATATTAGATTTAATCGGAAATACCCCTTTGGTCAGCTTAGAGGAGACAACGGGACTTCCTATTTATGCAAAGGCAGAATTTTTAAATCCCGGCGGAAGCATCAAGGACAGAATCGCTCTTAATATGCTGGAGGAGGCAGAAAAAAGCGGCAAACTGAAACCGGGTATGACCATTATTGAGCCTACATCAGGTAACACCGGAATCGGTTTGGCACTCTGTGGTGTGAGAAAGGGCTACAAGGTTATTATTGTAATGCCTGAAAATATGAGTGATGAGCGCAAGAAGATTATCAAGGCTCTTGGTGCAGAACTTGTACTGACGGACCCTAAGTTAAGCATCGGTGGCTCTGTAGATAAGGCAATTGAAATTGCTTCTTCCTCAGATGAGTATTTTGTGCCTCAGCAGTTTGAGAATCCCGCTAATCCTCAGGTACATTATAAGACTACCGCAGTGGAGCTTGTGGAGCAGCTTGGTAAGAAGATTGATATTTATGTGTCCGGTATCGGTAGCGGTGGCACCTTGCAGGGAGTTGCAAGCTATCTGCTTGAGCAGAATCCGGATTGTAAGATTGTAGCAGTGGAGCCCAAGAATGTTTCTGCACTGTTGGGAGATGAGCCGGGACTTCACCAGATTCAGGGAATCGGTGACGGATTTATTCCTGCGATTTTGGATACAAGCATTATTACGGACATTGTAGAGGTAACTGATGAGGATGCAATTAACACCGCAAGAGAGCTGGCCAGAGTGCAGGGACTTTTAGTGGGAACCTCCTCCGGAGCCAATGTATGGGCAGCAAAGCAAATGGCAGCAAAGTACGGCAAAGACAAAGTCATTGCCACCGTCCTCGCTGACAGAGCAGAGCGTTACTTCAGTACCGCATTGATATAGTGCCAAATTTCGCAGAAAAGTAATAGGCGACGTTTGAATTAGAAATAGCATTAAGGGGAAGAATGTGCGATTTATGCGCCACAGTTCTTTCCCTTGATGCTGTTTCGAATATATACGATGGTACTTCCCTGCGATCCTAACAGGTGCTATCGGGTTCCGGAGCCCACATTGCTTCCAATCTTTTCAGATACCGATAACGTTCCCATGCATTCCGAGAAGCTTCTTTAAACAATGTGTCAGATTCCTTGGGGTGCTGCCTTTTCAGCACATCATAACGGTTTTCGCCGGAAAGAAATTCCTCATAATCCAAAGTGGGTTCTTTGCTATCTATAATAAAAGGATTCTTGCCTTCTTTTATGAGCGCGGGATTAAAGCGGAACAGATGGAAGTAACCCGCATCCACTGCTTTCTTTTCTTCATGCTGTGAGCTGCCTAACCCGGCGCGGATGCCATGGGCAATGCAGGTAGCATAAGCGATAATCAGGGAAGGACCGGGATAAGCAGTAGCCTCGGTAAAGGCTTTTACAGTCTGAGCAAGGTCTGCACCCATGGCAATCTGTGCCACATAGACATTACCGTAGGTCATGGCAATGGAAGCTAAATCCTTTTTGCGGGTATCTTTACCGCCTTCCACAAATTTGGCAGTGGAGCCTAACGGAGTTGCTTTGCTTGCCTGACCGCCTGTATTGGAGTAAACTTCGGTATCCAAAACAAGAATGTTTATATTTTCACCGCTTGCCAGAATGTGATCCAAGCCACCAAAGCCGATGTCATATGCCCAGCCGTCTCCGCCGATAACCCACTGGATGGTGTCTGAATCTTCTGTGATTTGTGCCAGAGCCTTTTGAGCCATCAGCATACCATATCCGAATTCTGCGGCATCTTCAAAAAGCGAGTTTGACCAAGCCGGTCCATGCCCGTTTTGGTTTAAGGTATAGGCTACGGAGGGGGTGGAATTTGCCCAAATGGAGGAACAACCGGTGGCGTTGGCTATATACATGCGGGGGCCGAACAGCTGGGTCAAAAGCTTTACATAAGGTGTTTCTCCGCAACCTGCGCAGGCACCGGAAAACTCCATAAGAGGACACAAAAACTGACTTCCCTTTACAGTGGATGCCTTGAATTTTTCTACGGCAGCCTCCTTGGCAGGAAGAGATTTACCGTAATCAAAATACTGTTGACATTCTTCATGTTCATGGATAGGCACCATTTCCAATGCTTTTTGTCCCTGCTTGCCGGGACAGATTCCAGCACAAGAACCGCAACCGGTGCAGTCAACCTGAGAAACGGTGATTGAAAAGGTATGCTCAGGCATTCCGGTCATGGGTAAATACTTCATGCCCTCCGGTGCATTTTGCAATTCTTCAACCGTCATGACTGCGGGACGGATGACTGCATGAGGACAGACGAAGGAGCAGCGGTTGCACTGGATGCAGTTTTCGGGCTTCCAGACAGGAATTTCTGTAGCTACATTACGGCGCTCGTGAGCGGTGGTGCCTGCGGGGGTATAGCCGTCGGCATAAGGGAGAAATGCAGAAACCGGCAAGTCATTTCCACGCTGGTCGGTAATGGGCTGTTGGAGCTTCTTTACATAGGAGAGAACCTCCGGAGAGCCCGGCAGTATGGGGTTATCTAAGGTGGTACCGCATGCGTCCTTCCAGGAGTCGGGTATTGTTACTTCCACAACATCACGAAAGCCGCGCTCAATGGCTTCGTAGTTCATTTGTACTATTTTTTCTCCCTTGCTTCCGTAGGTGTTTTTAGCGGCCTCTTTCATCAGACGTTTGCTTTCCTCTGCGGGCAAAATTTGAGAGGTGGCAAAAAAAGCAGCCTGTAAAATAGTGCTGATGCGGTTGTTGAGACCGATTTCTTTGCCGATGGCAATGGCATCTATGAGAAACAGGCGGATATTGTGGTTGGCAATATATGCTTTTATCTGGCCGGGCAGGTTTTCTTCAAGGTCACGCTCTTTATAATAGCAGTTTATTAAAAAGATACCTCCGTCCCTGACATCCTGTACCATATCGTATTTGTGAAGATATACAGGATTGTGACAGGCTACAAAATCAGCAGTCTGCACAAGATAAGTGCTGCGTATGGGAGCATCTGCAAAACGCAGGTGGGAAATGGTAAGACCACGGGATTTTTTGGAGTCATATTCAAAGTATCCCTGTACCTGCTTCTCTGAGTGGTTTCCTACAATTTTTACAATGTTTTTGGTGGCACTTACCGTACCGTCACCGCCAAGTCCCCAAAATTTGCAGGAGTAAGTACTTGCCGGTGTGGTAGAAGCGATGGCAACTACAGGTAGAGACAGCTTGGTGACATCATCATGAATGCCAACGGTGAAAAATTTCTTTTGCGTGTTGTGGAAAACCGCTGCTATCTGGGCAGGTGTGGTATCCTTGGAGCTTAAGCCGTATTTGCCGCTGTATATCGGGATATCCTGAAAAGGACTGCACTGCAGTGCTGCCAGGACGTCCAAATATAAGGGCTCGCCGATGCTTCCGGGTTCCTTGGTGCGGTCTAATACCGATAACTGCTCAACGGTTGTAGGGATGACCTTGAGCAGATGAGAAGCGCTGAAAGGACGGTATAGGTGTACGGTAATCAGACCGTTCTTTTCATGAGGATTGCTGTCAATATATTCTTTGATTGTCTCGCAGACACTACCCATGGCGATGATAACATGAGTTGCTTCCGGATGACCATAGTAGTCAAAAAGTCCGTATCGGGTTCCGAGACGGCAGTTTATCTTATCAATTTGTTTTTCGACAATGCGAGGGAGTGACTGATAGAATGTATTGGAGGCCTCGCGTGTCTGAAAGAAAATGTCGGGATTCTGAGCAGAACCGTAAATTCGTCCGTGATATGGATGAAGGGAACGCTTGCGGAAATTGGATAAGGCAGTATAGGCATCTTCGTCAAACAGGTCCTGTAAATCGTTGGGAGACCATACATGAACTTTCTGTAACTCATGGGAGGTGCGGAAACCATCGAAAAAATTGATAAAGAGAATCTGACCGCAAAGAGCTGACAGGTGTGATACCGGTGATAAGTCCATGACCTCCTGAACACTGCTTAAGGCAAAGAGGGCTGCGCCTGTCTGGCGGCAGGAATAGATGTCAGAGTGATCTCCAAATATGGATAGAGCGTGAGTGGCGATGGTTCTGGCAGCAACGTGAATGACACCCGGCAGTAATTCTCCTGCCATACGGTAAATATTGGGGAGCATCAAAAGTAACCCCTGTGAGGAGGTGAATGTAGTTGAAAGGGCACCGGAGAGCAGTGAACCATGAACAGCTGCAGCAGCTCCTGCTTCTGATTGCATTTGTGACACGATGAGAGGATGGCCAAACAGATTTGTGCGCTTTTCGCCTGCCCATTTGCTGACAAGTTCTGCCATGGGAGAGGAAGGGGTTATGGGATAGATTGCGGCTGTTTCGCTAAAGGCATATGCCACATGAGCGGCAGCCTGATTTCCATCCATGATTTGTGTGTTTCGGGTTAACATGTTTACATACCTCCGTTATGTTAAAGACATTTTTTACTATCATTACCTGTTTAAGAGTTTATTATGCGGTTATCTCTATCATGCATATAAGGAATTTGTATAAAATAGACAAAAAAAACAAAATAATCGTAATAATTATATAAAATCTTGACAGTTTTATTGGAAGCATATATACTATTAATCATAGAGAAAACGATTTTGGTACAAAACAATCTTTTGGCAGATTTTTTTGTATTAAGAGGAAGGAGACGGTACATGGTTGAGTACATATTAGGTAATTATCTTGTTGAAAGTAATAAGATTTCCTCTGAGAATCTGAATGCTGTTTTAGAGCAAATGAACGCAGTTCGCGTAAAGCTGGGATTGATTGCAGTGGCAGAAGGTTTTATGACGACGGAGCAGGCTGAAATAGTCAATAAGCTGCAGATTACCTGTGATAAGCGCTTTGGAGATATTGCGGTGGAGCAGGGCTATCTGACAAATGAGCAGGTAGGAAAGCTCTTGCAGGAGCAGGGCAATACCTATTTTATGTTTGTTCAGACATTGGTAGATTTGGAACTGCTTGAGATGGATGAGGTTGACGGTATCCTTGATGAGTTTAAGAAGATAAAGGGCTATACAAATACCGAATTGGAAGATATCAAGAGTGATGACGTTGATAGAATTATTCCTTTGTACCTTACTGCTGATACTAAGAAATATCAGGAGCTTGCAGGTGTTGCAATCCGTACCATTATCCGTCTGATAGACAGAAGGGTATATATAGGAGAGGCGACTATTGTAAAAGATGCAAAGTTTAAAGCTATGGTTAGTCAGAAACTCCAAGGTGAAGAAAGTCTGACAGTGGCGTTGGCTGAGAAAAATGGAGCTTTACTGGAGCTTTGCGGTATCTTTGGTCAGGAAGTATTTGAAAACCTGGATGAGGATGCATTGGATGCGGCAGGAGAATTCATTAACTGTCTGAACGGTTTGTATGCTTCCGCACGAAGCCGGGCAGGAGAATTTTTGGAATTGTTCCCTCCTGAGTATTGTGTTGAGGGTGCAGCATTGTCGGGTGATGTGTGTGTGATACCTGTGTTTATCCAGGGAAAAGAATTATATTTTGTGGTAGCTTAACCGGTTTAGGAGGATGAAATATGGCAACAGTATTGATAGTAGATGATTCCAAGACTTCCAGAAGAATCTTGAGAAATCTTTTAGAGGAAAATGGCTTTACCGTAATCGGTGATGCAGAAAACGGAGAGCAGGGATATTTGAAATATAAAGAGCTCAGACCGGACATTGTAACCATGGATATCACCATGCCGAATATGGATGGTATTGAATCCTTAAGCCTTATCAAGAGAGAGAATGAGGATGCAAAGGTGGTAATGATTACCGCCGCCGGCCAGAAGGAGAAGATGGTGGATGCATTAAAACGCGGTGCGGATGAGTTTATTACTAAGCCCTTTGATGCAAAGGAGATTATAAGCATTTTGTCAAAGCTGGCTGAGAATTTGTAATATTATGATGGATGGAAGGAAACGACCTGCCGGATGTAAATTCGGCGGGTTTTTACGTGTGCGGAGACGCAGGGGAGGGGATACCATGACCGCCGCGTCTCCGCGCACGTAAAAAACTACCGCATTGCTGCGGTAGTTTTCTATTTCAAAAATCCATTTACAATCTGTGCTTCAGCTTCTTCTTCGGTAAGTCCCAATGTCATCAGCTTAATAATCTGCTCGCCGGCGATTTTGCCGATGGCGGCTTCGTGAATAAGTGCTGCATCCAGGTGATTGGCTGTAACTTCCGGGATGGCACTGATTTTGGCGTTGTCCATAATGATGGCATCGCACTCAGAGTGTGCGGCACAACGGTTGTTACCAAGCATTTTGGAGACAAACAGTTGGTAAGAGTCCTCCTTTGCAACAGAGCGGGAAATCAGATTGGCACTGGAATCTACTCCATCAAGGGAAACGTCAAAATAGGATTCGGCGCGCTGGGAGCCATGCGTCATCAAGCGCTCCGTAATTACAAGCTTAGCCCCATCGTCCAATTTTGCCTTGGTGGTACGCTTGGTTGAGTCCACACCGCGAATCTGTACAGTTTCCATTTCCAGAAAGCTCCCGGCTCCTAATTCAATGATAGTCTCCGGATTCATTACGCGCTCACCGTTTCCGTCGCCGCTTCCATAGTGCTTCTCTACATATTTTACATGTGAATTTTGACCGATAAAGAAGGAGTGGATACCGTCGTGGCGGCTTTCCTTATCGCCGCTGTTGTGAATGCCGCAGCCGGCAATAATGGTTACATCACAGTCATCCCCGATGTGAAAATCGTTGTAGACCATCTCGGTCAAACCGCTTTGACTCATGATAACGGGGATGTGTAAACTTTCTTTTTTGGTACCGGACTTGATAATGATATCAATCCCTTGTTTATCCTCTTTGGTAATAATGTCTATGTTTGCAGTGGTGGCTCTCTGCACGCTTTCGCCGTTGGCGCGTATGTTGTAGGCGCCTGCAGGTACTTCGTGCAGTCCTGCAATCTGCTCTAATAAGGTTTTTTGTATTTCATCCATAAAATTATCCTCACATTTAGTTATTGATAGAACTTGCATCCGCCGGTTCCGTTTAGTAATTCGGGAAGAATGTCTTCCTTTCGTCCTCTGGAAGCAACCTGACCATCGGAAATGACAATGATTTCATCTGCAATATTCAGGATACGTTCCTGGTGAGAAATGATAATCAGGGAACTATTGCGTGCTTCATGCATTTCCTCGAAAACCTTTATAAGGTTGTTGAAGCTCCATAAATCAATACCGGCCTCGGGCTCATCAAAAACGGAAAGAGGAGTATTGCGGGCAATGATGGAAGCAATCTCGATCCGCTTTAATTCACCACCGGATAAGCTGCCATCAACGTCGCGGTTGATATAGTCCCTTGCGCACAGACCGACCTTGGATAAGTATTCGCAGGCTCCGTTGGTGCTTAACTTGCTGCCCGCGGCTAATGTGATTAAGTCTTTGACTTTAATGCCTTTGAAGCGTACGGGCTGTTGGAATGCAAAGCTGATACCCAATTTTGCGCGTTCGGTAATACTCATGTCGGTAATGTCTGTACCATTGAAAATAAGTTTGCCCGAGGTGGGCTTTTCGATACCCATAATCAGCTTTACAAGTGTGGATTTGCCGCCGCCGTTGGGACCGGTGATTGCGATAAAGGTATGATCCTCAAAGGTTAGGTTTATATTTTTGATAATCTCCTTGGTATGATTGGTGTCATCTGACACCTGAAAGGAGATGTTTTGTAATTCCAGCATAACTGTTCCTCCTGATGCTGCGCATAAATGATGCAGCTTATACAGTATATCACAAAAAAACAAAGTGGCATACCTTTATTTAGAAAAAATATAAATTTATATAAAAAATATGCTTGACATTTGGACGATAAGAGGGTAGAATAATCAATGTTGTGAGAACAACATGTGCGTTTAGCTCAGCTGGATAGAGCGTTTGGCTACGGACCAAAAGGTCGGGAGTTCGAATCTTCTAACGCACAGTACAAGGCACTCCTAGCAATAGGAGTGCTTTTTTGTTGCATCTCTATTGAATATTCTTCAAATTAGATTGAATTTCAGGTTAAAAATAGTATAATAATGGTATACTGTTAAGGTAAAAGCTGGATTGGCAGCAGAAACGGAGGAACATATATGGCACAGTTACAAGGAACCAAAACAGAAAAAAATTTGATGGAGGCATTTGCAGGCGAGTCCATGGCACGCAACCAGTATACTTACTTTGCATCAAAGGCAAAGAAGGAAGGTTATGTACAGATTGCAGCTCTTTTTGAGGAGACAGCGGCAAATGAAAAGGAGCATGCAAAGCTCTGGTTTAAGCTGTTGAACGGAGGCATCGGCAGTACTGCAGAGAATTTAAAGAAGGCTGCTGAAGGTGAGCATTACGAGTGGACCGATATGTATGATAAATTTGCGAAGGAAGCAAGAGAGGAAGGCTTTGATGAAATTGCTGCATTGTTTGAAGGTGTAGCAGCTATCGAGAAGGAGCATGAGGAGAGATACAGAAAGCTTCTCGCAAACATTGAAGGCGGATTGGTGTTCTCCAAGGATGGCGACACCATTTGGAAATGTACCAATTGCGGTCATATTCACATCGGTAAGCAGGCTCCTGAGATTTGTCCCGTATGTAGTCATCCTCAGGCTTACTTTGAGGTAAAGGCTGAAAATTACTAGGAACTATTATGAGTGACAGAACCTGCAAAAGATGTCTGACCAGAGAACTTGCTG
>SVFG01000090.1 GCA_015056975.1 Lachnospiraceae bacterium
AACTTTGTAAATCCTTACGCTACTGTGGAAATTGTAAAGGGAATTGAGGATTACATGAAGCAGTATAACGTAGAGAATCTCACGGATTTAATCGGAGCCGTACACGAATAACATAAATCAATAAATACCTTCATATATATACCTATATCAGTATATATGTGGAGGTATTTTTGTGGAACTGTTAAAGAAGAATATACATATGGACCGCATCCGCATGGAGGCGGCAAATCAGATTACGCTGGAGGATGATGTGAATCTTCCTGAGAATAAACCGGATGTAAGTACTCTGAATCTGGAAAAGGGAAGCATTCAGATTGAAGAGGTAAAGCCCGGGACGGATGCGGTGGTTATCAGAGGCCGTATGCTGTTTGAGGTGCTTTATCACACCATGGAGGATGGTGGCAGACTGGTAAAGCTGGATGGTAAGATTCCATTTGAAGAAAAGCTTCATATACAGGGAATGCTTCCTACGGACAATGTGTCTGTTTTCGGTGAGGTTGAAGATTTGAGCATCAGTATGATTAACTCCAGAAAGCTGAATGTGCAGTCTGTGGTTTCCTTAAGTGCAGCAGTGGAGGAACTGTATGATGAGGAGGCTCCCATTGGAGTGCATGGTGAAGAGAAGGCAGAGTATCGCAAGGTTCCTATGAAACTGGCACAGATAGCCATCAGTAAAAAAGATATTTTCCGTATGAAGGAGGAGGTAACGCTCCCCTCCAATTATCCTAATATTTACGAAATACTGTGGGATTGTGTTACCCTTAGGGATGTGGAATTCCGTATGATGGATGAGAAGCTTTCCCTGCAGGGCGATGTTCATATGTTTGTGCTCTACGAGGGAGAAGGAGAAGACCATCCGGTGCGCTCCTTTGAGACAGTACTTCCCTTAAGCGGTGTGTTGGAATGCCACGGTTGTAGAGAGGGAATGCTGCCTGATATCAGATATGTGCTTGGGCAGAAGGAGCTTACCGTTCGTCCGGACTTTGATGGAGAAGAGCGCAATATCGGTATGGACCTTGCCATGGATATTGAGGTGAAAATGTACGAGGAAGAGCAGACGGAGATTCTGTCTGATATCTATGGAGTATCTAAGGAAATCAATGCGGTGACCAGACAGGCAAATCTAAGAAAGCTGCTTTCCAAGGTAACCGGTAAGAGCAAGGTGACGGACCATATCCGCATCAAGAACGGAAGCGCAGGTATTTTACAGGTGCTTCACAGTGAAGGGCATGTATTACCGGGACGACAGGAAGTGGTAGAGAACGGTATTTTGCTGGAGGGAAGCCTGCTAGTTAAAGTGATGTACATTGCAGGAGACGATGAGACTCCTTATGCCGGTGTGCAGGCAATGATTCCTTATGAGTATACTTTGGAGGTTCCCGGCATTGCACCGGAGGATATGGGGAAAGTAAATGCACAGGTTGAGCAACTGCAGGTAACCATGCTGGACGGTGAGGAGATGGATGTAAAGGCAGTACTTAGCTTTACCACTACGGTATTCCAGAATATGCCTGTCACATTGATTGAAAAGATTGAAGTATCTGATGTGGATACCGCAAAGCTGGGAGATTTACCCGGTATGGTGATTTATACCGTAAAGCCGGGTGATAACCTGTGGAGTATCGGAAAGAGATATTATGTGCCGGTGGATACCCTTAAGAGATTAAATGAGCTTACAAGTGATGAGTTACAAGTGGGACAGAAGCTGTTGATTGTGAAAGGGTATTAAATAAAGGAGAGTTTTTGATGAAAGCGGAGTGTAAGCGGCCGAAAGATATCATGGTAGCCGCAGGCACGCTTTCGCTATGCTTCGCATCGCAACGGTACTAAGCTCGAAGGCGCATTACATTGCGCCTTGTACCTCGCTAAGGACCGGCGTGCTCAGAATGCGCTGCTTGTACCATGATATCCTCCGCCCACTTCCGTCCGCTCCATCAAAAAAGCTCCCGCACGTTTGTGCAGGAGCTTTTTTCTATGCTTCAGTTTCTGGTGTCTTAATTCCGGCTTCTTCAGCCATTTTATCGAATTTCTCCATAACGGCATCGTAGGTCTTCTGGGAGATTTCAGGTAAAGAGCCGCCCCAGGTTTCCTCAGCCTGTTTAAAGCCCTTCTTAAATGCATCACGCATCTCCTCAATTTTATCCGGGTCACCACCTGTAAGAGCGGTTGCAAACTGGATAATGCGGTCTGAGGTCTGGTTTACGCCCCAATAACCGTCCTCTGCGATATCAGCCTGTGCCTGTGCTTTCACAGCAGGATCTACAGTGTAATTACCTTCTCTTAAAAACTGCCAGATGTCATTTGCCTGACCAAAGGTAGTTGCCTGCTTACCCATCATCTGCTCTACGAGACTGCGAAGCTGAGCGGTTCTGGCATCTGCATCTGCTTTCAATTTGTTGATCAGATTCATGTCGGGAGTATAGGTCTTCTTGGCAGAATCGGTCTTTACTTCCTTGGAAGGCTCGTAAACAACACCATTTTCAACGGTTGCTGAGCTTTCTGCTTTTGTGGTTTCGACAGCGGTTTTCTCCTTTACTGCACCGGTAGAGGTGTAGTTGTAGGCAGCTGCCGCCTGTGCTGATGTAACTCCGTTTACATTCATACATTTCCTCCATTCTGACGCATTTTGCGCCCTTTGCGTTGTGCCTTGCGTGCGTCAAAAGGCGACACGAAAGGTTATCATCCGTGATTCTATAAATAATATCGGATAGTGAAGTGGAAAACTTTAGGGGTAAATTAAATTGTTAGTTTCTTTGTAGGTGTTTTTATATTGCTACTCATTGAAATAACACACCATTTATGGCATAATAAATATATCGTCATGTGGCTTTCAATGCAGACATGATTCTCAGCGTGTTAGCAAAATTGTCAGGAACAAAAAGGGGGAAATAACTTGGCTCTTGAAAATATACTTGGCATCACTGACTCTCCGCTTCTTGCAGAGGCAGAGGAGCGTATCAGTAAGAAGAAAGCAGTTGAGCTTTTTGAAAGCGAATTATTGAATACATGGGAAGCGGGAAGCTTTTCGTCCTTAAGATGCATTCATAAATATCTATTTGACGAGATTTATGATTTTGCAGGTGAAATCCGCACTGTGAATATTGCTAAGGGTAATTTTCGGTTTGCACCGTTGATGTATCTGGAAGCTGCACTTGCTAATATCGAAAAGATGCCGCAATCTACTTTTGATGAAATCGTGGAAAAATACGTGGAAATGAATATTGCTCATCCCTTTCGTGAAGGAAATGGCAGAAGTACAAGAATTTGGCTTGACTGCATTTTAAAGAAGGGAATCGGCAAGGTAGTTGATTGGAGTAAGGTTGATAAAGAGGACTACATGTTAGCAATGGAACGTAGCCCTATCAGAGATATTGAGATTAAACATATCTTAAAAGCAGCCTTGACAGATGATATTCATAGTCGGGAAGTCTATATGAAAGGCATTGACCACAGCTATTATTATGAAGGATATACTGCTTTTAAGGCAGAAGAATTGTGAAAGAGTATTTGAAGGTAAGCGTGTTTTAAGCTTACCTTTTTTCTTGCCACTATAATAGAAGTACAGTAGTTGGTATATAAAGTTTTCTGCATCCGATAAACATTGACAAATTCCCCTATTCCATAATATAATCAAGTATAATGTATACAAAATACATATCAATACAAAGCACTCAAATTCGGAGGCTACCATGGAGAAATTGCAGCTTCGGGCTTATGCCAAAATCAATTTAGGTCTGGATGTCATTCGTCGTCTGGAGAATGGTTATCATGAAGTGAAGATGATTATGCAGACGGTAGGCATCTATGATGAGCTTACCTTTGAGAGGATACCGTCAGGAATCGTGCTGACCACCAATCATGGGGAGTTACCACTGGATGAGAACAATTTGATATATAAGGCAGTACGCCTGATGCAGGAGAACTACGGCATTTCAGAGGGCGTCAAAGTCCATTTGCAGAAGAATATCCCCGTGGCAGCAGGTATGGCAGGGGGAAGCACGGATGCGGCAGCTACGCTGAAGGCTATGAATGTATTGTTTGACTTACAGGCATCAGAGGAAGAACTCAGAGAGTTGGGAGTGAAAATCGGTGCGGATGTGCCCTATTGTATCATGGGGGGCACGGCGCTTGCAGAAGGTATCGGAGAGAAACTGACAACACTTCCTAAAGCACCTGATTGTTATCTTTTGGTGGCAAAGCCGGACATCAATGTGTCGACCAAATATGTATATGAGCACTTGGATGCAAAGGAAGGATACGCGCACCCCGATATAGATGGTATGGTGGAGGCAATTAAGACGGGAAGCTTAAAAGGCATTACAGACCGCATGGGCAATGTGCTTGAGAGCGTGACCATAGAAGCTCACCCTATTATTGCGACCATTAAAGAAAGAATGCTTGCACTGGGAGCAGACAACAGCCTCATGAGCGGAAGCGGTCCCACAGTGTTTGGAATCTTTACAGATAAGGATAAAGCAACGAAAGCATATGAACAGGTAAAAAAGGAGCAGCTTGCAGGTCAGGTATTTGTGACACAGTTTGTGTAGCCTGTGGCATTTGAAAACGGAGGAAAGTGTGAAAAATAGATTTTTCACACGCGAATTTGTGCCTGCGTCCCAAAGTTCGCAGGTTATGGAAAGGGCATGGTTATTAATATGCAGGATTATTTACAGGTAAACATGGATGAATTTTTACCCTTAAGAGATGTGGTGTTTAACACTCTTAGACAGGCGATTTTGACTGGTGAATTAAAGCCCGGTGAGCGATTGATGGAAATCCATCTGGCAAACAGACTGGGTGTCAGCCGTACCCCTATCAGGGAGGCAATCCGCAAGTTGGAGCTGGAGGGCCTTGTGACCATGATTCCCAGAAGGGGGGCAGAGGTGGCACAGATTACAGAGAAGAGCATGAATGATGTCTTGGAGGTGAGACGTGCATTGGACGCTCTGTGCGTGGAGCTTGCCTGTGACCGTATTTCCGACCGGGAGTTAGAGCAGCTAAAGCAGGCGTGTGAGGGCTTTGAGCAGGCAATCAAGACTCAGGATGCCAAGCAGATTGCCCAGGCGGACGTGGCATTGCATGATATTATTGTGCAGGCAACCGGTAATCAGAGATTGGTACAGTTAATCAACAATCTGTCCGAGCAGATGTATCGTTACCGTTTTGAATATATTAAGGATTTTAGTCAGCATGAAAAGCTGGTGGAAGAGCATAGAATTATCTATGAGAGTATTGTGAAGAAGGATAAAAAGACTGCCAGCATGGCAGCGAAGCTTCACATTGACAATCAGGAAAAAGCGATTATCAAGCAAATCCGTCTTGACAGGGAAAAAAGATAGTCGGTGGAATAACCGGTGAAATCATGGCAATAATCTTACCAAACAAGATGCGAGGTGATTGCCATGAAGAAAAAAAGATTGGAAATGAGAGTAATATTGTGTATGTGTGCAGCTATGGGCTGGTGGGGAATGCTTTATCCGCAGCTGTCCATGACAAAGGACACATACAGAATCATATATGAGGATGAAACTGTGCAGGAGTCTGCAGAAGAGGAAGAATGGGACTTTGACAGCGACATTTTTGAAAGAATCATGAAGGCGGAGGACGGCAAGGTACGGGTACGCAGCAAATTGTGGATGCTGATTGAAGCCTTCTTTAAGGAGTGATGAGATGAGTCAGGAAATTATAGGGATGCTCACAAAGGATGCACCCATAGGTGTGTTTGATTCGGGCGTGGGCGGACTGACCGTTGTAAGAGAGATTATGCGGCAGATTCCCAATGAAAAAATCATATATTTCGGTGATACGGCACGGGTGCCCTACGGCAGTAAATCCAAGGATACCGTCACCCGTTTTTCCAGGCAGATTGTGCGCTTTTTGCAGACACATAATGTGAAAACCATTGTAATAGCCTGCAATACTGCAAGTGCTTACGCATTGGAGGATTTGGAAAGAGAGATTGATATTCCGGTTATCGGTGTGGTAAAGCCCGGCGCGAAGGTGGCAAGCGAGGTTACCCGCAATGGCAAAATCGGTGTGATTGCCACGGAGGCTACCATCGGCAGTAAAATCTATTCCCAGTACATAACTGAAATCAATAAGGATGTGACTATATTCGGAAAGGCATGTCCCCTGTTTGTACCGCTTGTAGAAGAAGGCCTGTGGCAGGACCCTGTAACGGATGAGATAGCGCGCAGATATCTGGCAGAACTGATTGATATTGATATAGACACTCTGATTCTGGGCTGTACCCATTATCCACTTATTCGCTCTACGGTGGCGAAGATTATGGGGGAGGATGTGACGTTGGTGAATCCCGCCTATGAGACTGCAAGAGAGCTGAAAGAATTGCTGAAGGAAAAAGGGTTACTGAATGAGAAACAGCCTGCTCTTGGCGAAAACCAATATCGTTTCTTTGTCAGTGACGGTGCAGAGAAGTTCAAGCGTTTTGCCAACTCTATCATCAAGTACGGTATTTTGTCAGCGAAGACCATTAACATTGAGGAGTACTAGGAGGAACAGACATGGCGCAGGAAGTATTGGTTACGATTTCCACGCTGACAGGTGATGTCGATGAAGCCATGGAAACAAAAGTCACGGCAACATACTATCAGCGGGCAGACGCCCATTATCTGCTGTTTGAGGAGAATCTGGAAGGCTACTCCACTCCCTTTCAAAGCAGATTAAAGATAAAAAAGAAACACGTGGAATTAAAAAGACAGGGCGCAGCGGATATCAACATGATTTTCGAAGAGGGCGGAAAGCACCTGACCAGATACGTAACACCTTACGGGGAACTGTTTCTGGATATTATTACAAAAACGGTTGATGTTACGGAACATCCGGACGGCCTTTCCATAAAGGTACAGTACACTATAGAAAACGCAGGGGCCCCTGTAAGTGATTATGAATTACATATAACTGTTAAGGAGTAAATCTTCGGATTTGCTCCTTTTATATTTCCAGCGATTTAGCATTATGATAATATGAAAGGGTCAAACGTTTTATTAAATTCGCGAATTATGAGAAATGATTCGCTTTAATGGGTAAATACATAACAAGAGCGTTGGGTTATGATAATGGTATCAAAGAAAAGATAGGAGACCAAACATATGATTAGCTTAAAAATAGCAGAGTTAAGAAAACGAAATAATATGACCCAGCAGGAGTTAGGAGATCTTTTGTCTGTATCATATAAAACCATTAGTAAGTGGGAGAATGGTACATGCTTACCGGATGTTAACACGCTTCCGGAACTTAGTAGAATATTCAATGTTTCTGTTGATGCATTATTGGGATTAGTGCCTCTTAATAGTACTCATTACAGACCATCAAATTCAGGACGGTCAGAGTATTGGGAGAACAGAGTTGAATATCTCAAAAGAACAAGAGTAACAATGTGGAATACAGATTATCTGAAATTTTTAGTTCGTGATGTTTGGCAAATATCTAAGCCTGTGGAAGTTCTGGATTGCGGATGTGGATATGGGGCATTGGGACTTATGCTGCTGCCAATGCTTCCAAAGGGTAGTAGATATGTGGGTGTGGATTTTGCGGAAAAGATGATAGCCGAAGCAAAGCGGGTGTTCGAGAATGAAGATTATGAAGTAGAGTTTATACATTCAGATATATGTGAATTACAGACTATGAAACGCTATGACATGGTTATTTCACAAGCAGTGTTACGACATGTCGATAATGCTGAAGTTTTTTTGCACAAAATGATTGAAATGACAAAACCGGGAGGAATGGTAATCAGCATAGAGTGCAACAGAGAATTTGAAACTGACGGACTTTTTATCGAAGGTGTGGATTATGCCTCACTCTGTGAAAAGCAAGGTTTGAAAAAAATGTGGAAGAAGGAATTGGAATTGCAGAATCGAGATTATTCTGTTGCGATGAAGATTCCGCATTATTTGAAAAAAGCCGGTCTAAAAAACATAGATTGCAGAATGAATGATAAGGTGCTTTTCTTAGAGCCGGACAAAGAAGGATATCAACAGATATTGGCGGATAGAATGAAGGCAGACCACTGGGATGATGAAAAGAGCAAAGCGGAGATAGAAAACGACATAGCTTACTTTGTCAATCATGGAATGAGTAGAGAGGAAGCAATAAATTATTGTAATCAACAAAACGGAATTGTCAAATACATGAAACAACACAAAGAGGACATTGCTTTAACACAAGTGGGAGGTTTGATGATTTCTTATGGTTGGAAATGATAAAGCTAATCTCTGTATATTAAATAAGACATTATGTAGAGGCTGGCTTTTCTGAATGAATTATGTTATAATGGGAGCGTAAAATCTGAATTTGCCGAAGACGGAGAATGCAAAGCTGCCATAGTGCCCTGAGGAGAAAGAAAAGGTGATTACAAATTGTCAAACACAATAGCACATCTTGCAGTCGCAAGAGAATTATTAAAAAAATGCCCGAATTTAATACATAATGAAAGAGCATATTATCTGGGGACTCTGGCTCCGGATACGATCGGGGGTAAGCCGGATTACAAACGTGAGGACAAGAAAAGGGTGCATTTGCGTGAGGAGATACCCGATACAAAATGGTTGGAGCCGGAGCTTATGGCACTATTTACAGAGAGAGTGAATGCGTTTGCGCAGGAATATATTATAAATGAGAGCGATGCAGACCAAAGAGATTTCAATATAGGATATT
>SVFG01000091.1 GCA_015056975.1 Lachnospiraceae bacterium
AAAATTATCAGACTCAGCGTATTTGTATGCTCCGCATTTGGAGATATCTACATCGCTGAAAGTCTCTAGGTCAATTGACATTTCTTTTATCATATCATCATTCCTTTGCAAAACAGCGGCGGAACTGTTGAGCACCGCCGCCAAGTGATTATTCTTTTTGTTCAGTTGTTTTCTTTGTTGGGAAGCGTTTTGGGAAGAGCCAGTGAAGGAAACGATTCACAACACTGAGGAACCAACGCCATACCATCATCAGTACCATTACCCAAAATCCGAAGCAAATACCGAAAACAGTTCCATCAACAAGTGCATTCATCAATTCATTTAAAAATTCTTTTGTCATAGGTTGTCACCTTACCTTTCTGAGATAGTGGGCGGCAGGAGTGCTACCGCCCGAATTATTATTTGTTGCTTAAGATTTTCAAACTTTCCATGCGTTCAGCATGATATTCCTGGTCACGCTTTTCGCGTTTCTTATCATAAATCATGCTCTGGATGGTGGAGAGGAGTAAGGAAAGTCCCAAACCTCCCCAGAGAATAAGCAGTGCAATTGCTAAAATTAATTCAACGGTTGTTGTCATAGCTTGTCACCTAATCCTTTCTTAAGAGAGAAAATCGTCATCATCAGTTGCAAAATCGTCTTCGGCTCTGGATTTACCACCAAGAGGTTCACCATCACGAATCTTCTGGAGATTGTTAAGACCACAGGCGATACCTTTGTTACCATTGCTATTAAAAGCGTAGAGGTTGATGCTGGCTCTACCATAGACACCGGAATATACCTCGGAACGTTCTAAGATAGGATTGCGGTCAGCGTCTACGATGCCCGGTGCGGATGCACTATTGGCATTAATGAAGTAGCAGTTTTTGTATGCTTCATCATCCGGTCTTTCCAAATCACCATCACGAAGAGGTGTTTTCAGTACGGAGAGAGCAGGAACGGTCTTACCATTACCTTTTAATTTAGACTGGCCTTCCTCATAAGCTGCCTGAATGGCTGCTTTGATTTTTTCTACGGTTGCGGTATCAGACTTTGGAATGATAAGGGAGACACTGTACTTAGGTGCTCCGCCATTGATTGATTTTGCATCCCAGACATTCGCATAGCTCCATCTGGTGTTTGGTCCTGTGATAACTTTTGTTGCGTTCATAATCTTTGACATAGTCTTGTCCTCCTAATTTTCTTTAAAATCATCTTTTGCAGTGTTAAGTGCCGGTCTTTTATCAGACGCAGGCACCAACGTCGGTTTTCCCTGAGGCTTTGTAATGTAAGCACTCAGAAGTTCTTCAAATTTCTTCTTTCCCAAAAGGGAAGTCATTGCGGTAATTCCTAATAGCTTCTTTTCGTATGGATCATATCCGGCAGCTTCTACGGTGGATGCAACAACTGCATCGTCTGTGTATCGACGGTTGGATTTTCCTTCCACTACTTTGAAACCTTCATATTCTGTACCGCTTAAGGCTTGCTGCAGAGCGAAGTCTTTAATGTCATTTGCCCAGGCTACCAGGTCGTCGATGCGAGTCAAAATTGCTGCGATTTCAACCTCTTCCAACATGGCAGGCATCTCGAAATCATACTTTGCAAGTTCCAGGTTATACTCGGCACGTTTGCGGCAGGTGGCTTTGACCTTACAGAACTGGCAGTGGACGCCTGCGGAAAATTCGCCTTCGCCGTTGTAAGCGAGAGTGGCAGCAGGCTTTAATGCTTTTTCAGCCCATTCAAATAGGTCTTCCTTGCTGATTTCAAATATGCTGACGTTGTCGCGTCTTGGCTGGAAGATGCTTAAACGGATGGTGCGGATATCGTAGAGATATTCGTACTGGTCAATTGCACCTAATGCGTAGCACATCATCTGTGGATTTCTTTCAGCCTCTACGAGAACGCCGAGACCATATTTGAAATCAATGATATGTAACACATCGTCAGCAATAATGACACAGTCACCGGTTCCGAAGCCTTCTGGTACCCATTTGGAAAAATCCAGCTTTTCTTCAATCAGTATCAACGGATCAGCACAATATTGTTTGGCTTCTTCAATCTGTTCGCAGACGTAGGCACAATATTGGTCGGCGCAGGTGTCCATCTCCGTATCGAAGTAAGTCAGGTTTTCGGTTGGGTCATTGATAGGCTTGCCCAGGGCTTTTTGTACCTTATACTCACAAAGGGTGTGTGCATCAGTTCCCTGTTGAGCGTAGGTGCTTCCGTTGTCAACAATCTGAGCACAGAGCTTTGCGCTGGGCGGGCATTCAATCCATCTGTGACTGGAAGAAGCTGAGAGGTATGCGTGTTTAGGCATTTCCAATCACCTCCGCTTCAGCAACAACAGCAGCATAGTGTTCTGGGCTTAATGTGCTGAGTTTGTCTGCTCCATATTTGGAGAGGAGAGCTTTGACTTCTTTGCCATATCCTTTTGCGGATTTGCTGGCCAAGATGCCACGAACATCTTCTTTTGAATAGGTTTTAACGGCAGGTTCTTCTTTGGGAAGTGCCTCTGCTTTTGTTTCCGAAAGAGCTTTTTCTTCAGGTTGTGCATCAGCTGAGAAAAGTTCTTTTAATTTTGTGGCAGCTTTGATCATTCCTTCGCCACAAGCAATCATCTCATCGATGACCATTGATAATTCACTCATCTTACTCACTTGGATTTTCCTCCTTCAAGATTTCTTGTCTTAGGTTGTTTGCCAGTCGTTTGGCGATAACGCTGATTGCAATGAGAACGTCAATCAGTTCTTCATCGGTAGCAATATCTGGCTGGCCGTCTTCAATCATTTTTGTCTGCATCTGCAGCACCTCACTTTCCGAAAGGTTTGTCCCTTTCTATCTTCCTAAGTAACTTTGGGAATTCATTTTCCGGTGATTTGATAAATTTCTTTAAAAATCTTTTTCCCGGTGAGTTCCAGTTGCCTTACACCTTCCTAAGTAGTTTTGAATTGAAATTTTCCGGTTTGGATATAAAAAAGTTCCGAGACGTTTTTCGCTTTATAAAAGGAAGCGATTGCATCTCGGAATATTTTTTTGAATAATTTTTGATTTTCACCGGAAAATCGTTGCTCGTTCTTACTTAGAAAATTAGGAGGTGAAGTAAATGCAGATAACATTATTTACAGCAAAGTGCACCGGAAATAAAGCTAACTGCAGCTATCCGGTGAAAACGGTTATTTCTTCGGCAGAAGAATTACAAAATGCGGTGAGAGCAGACCACGTATGTGCTTCCTATAAGAACAATTACAGAGGTATCGATAATTTTCTGAAATCCGATTGTTTGGTGATGGATATTGATAATGACCATTCCGAGAATCCGGAGAAATGGATTACTTCTGAGAGAATTGCTTCTTTATTTGAAGATGTAGATTATGCGCTTGCTACAAGCAGAAATCATCTGCTCAGTAAGGATGGGAAGGCAGCCAGACCCAAGTTTCATATTTACTTTCCAATCGAGACGTGTACAGACGCAAAGTACTACACGGATATGAAGGTGGCGATTCAAAAGAAGTTTTCTTTCTTTGATGGAAATGCATTGGATGCAGCGCGATTTTTGTTCGGTGCTGAAAGTCAAGAGAGTGTATGGCATGAGGGATGGATGCTCATAAGTGATTTGGTGGAAGTGGAAGATTCTGCCGATGAGGAGCCAGCTTCATATGGTCCGATTCTGGAAGGAAGCCGCAACAATACCATGTCTCGTTTTGCCGGACGTGTGTTGAAACGCTATGGAGTCACGGAAAAAGCGCATGATGCATTTTTAGAACATGCCAAGAAGTGTGCTCCACCTTTGGAGAGCGATGA
Organism: Lachnospiraceae bacterium; assembly: GCA_015056975.1. Taxonomy (GTDB): domain Bacteria; phylum Bacillota; class Clostridia; order Lachnospirales; family Lachnospiraceae; genus Acetatifactor. The sequence continues at coordinate 3,779 of SVFG01000091.1, forward strand.
GCTGGATATCATTTGGGCCAGTGCGGTGCGTTTCTTCAATAAGAAGATTGTTAGTCAGGATGGGTACGTTTCGCCAGAGGAATACAATGCAGATTTTGATATCGGTTCGTTGAAACCGGAGGATTATTCGGACATTGGAGAGGCCAAGGTGCTGGTACGTGAGTATGGTAATGAGCTGAAATTCACAAAGGCAACGGATTATCTTCGTCATGACGGTCTGCGATGGGTGGAAGATAAGGAGCTGTCTATTGGTGCGGTGGAAGAATTCTTGGATTTACAGCTGGCGGATGCACAGGATGAAGTGGCAAGAACAACGGAAGCATTGGTGAATGCAGGTGTTCCGGAAAATGTGATTAAGACTGGTGGTTCCGCATTGGCGAAAGCAGTGTCAGGTGAACAGATGGCTCCATATTATATGTTCCTTGGCGCTCAGGCGTATCTGAAATTTGTAATGAAATACCGTAATTATAAGAATATTGTCAACACACAAAATGCTGCAAAACCGATGCTGGCCATTGATGTAAATGAATTGGACAAGAATCCTTTTCTCATCAATACACCAGCAGGAACTGTGGATATGAAACAGGGACTAGCTGGAGTGAGAGAGCATGATCCGGAAGATTTGATTACGAAAATCACAACCGTTTCTCCGGGAGAGGATGGTGTGGATATTTGGCAGAAAGCTTTGGATACGTTTTTCTGTGGAAATCGTGAGTTGATTGATTATGTGCAGATGACAGTTGGACTTGCTGCTATTGGCAGGGTTTATCAGGAGCATATGATTATTGCTTATGGCGGTGGTGCCAATGGTAAAAGTACATTCTGGAACACCATCTATCACGTGCTTGGGAATTATGCCGGAAAGATTTCGGCGGAAGCATTGACCATGAACTGCAAGAGAAATGTGAAACCGGAGATGGCAGAGCTTAAGGGAAAACGTCTCATCATTGCATCGGAAATGGAAGAGGGTATGCGCCTGAATACAGCTACGGTGAAGCAGCTTTGTTCTACGGATGAAATCCAGGCGGAGAAAAAATACAAGGATCCGTTTGCCTTTGTGCCATCCCATACATTAGTGCTCTATACCAATCATCTTCCTAAGGTGGGAGCCAATGATGATGGTATATGGAGACGTTTAGTGGTCATTCCGTTCAATGCAAAGATTACCGGGACAAGTGATATTAAAAATTATGCAGATTACTTATATGAAAAGGCAGGTTCCGCTGTGATGTCCTGGATTATTGAAGGCGCTCACAAGGTAATCGAGGCGAACTTCAAAACGAAGGAGCCGAAAGTGGTCAAAGATGCCATTGAAGCATATCGCATTGATAATGATTGGTTAGGACAATTTTTAGATGAGTGCTGTGAGATTGGAGCAGATCTGACAGAGAAGTCCGGAGAATTATACCAGGCATATCGAGCGCATTGCATGCAAAACGGAGAGTATATAAGACCAACGTCTGATTTTTATTCTTCTATGGATAAAGCCGGTTTTGTAAAACGCAAAACCAATAAGGGGATGGTGGTTTATGGACTTTCCTTGAAGGAAGGACAGGATTTCTTGTCTTAGTGCAGGTTGTGACAGTTGTATAGCAACTTTTTCTAAAGAAGATATGTGAAAAAGTGCAGGTCGTGATAGTTCATATATAAAAGTCTCTATAGAAAAATTTTGGTATGAAAAATTGCCTAAGGGAGTTTTAGGAAACGGCTGCCACGACATGCATCTTATTAAATGATGGGAGACTGCGATGCGAGAAAAATTGATTGAAAGAAAATTGGTGGAGGCTGTAAAACGCCGAGGTGGTATCTGTCCGAAGTGGGTAGCGCCAGGATTTGATGGGGTTCCAGACAGACTGGTCTTTTTGTCAGGAAGGAAATTCGGATTGGTGGAAGTAAAGGCACCAGGAGAGAAACCAAGAGCATTACAGCTTTCGAGACATAGATTATTAGACAATTTGGGGTTTCACACCTACATCCTTGATGACGTGGAACAGATTGGAGGGATTTTGGATGAAATACAATCCACATAATTATCAGAAATATGCAATTCAGTTTATTAAGGAGCATCCCATAGCAGCCATATTGCTGGATATGGGTATGGGCAAGAGTTCTATTACGCTGACTGCGATTATGGATATGATGTATGACAGCTTTGAGGTGAGTAAAGTTCTGATTATTGCACCGCTTCGAGTAGCAAAAAATACTTGGTCTGCGGAAATCGAAAAGTGGGATCATTTAAAAGGTCTTACATATTCCATTGTAGTTGGAAGTGCTGCAGAACGAAAAAGAGCACTGGGGAAGAATGCAGATATTTATATCATCAACAGAGAAAATGTCCAGTGGTTGGTAGAAAGCAGTGGATATTCCTTTGACTTTGATATGGTTGTTATTGATGAGCTTTCTTCTTTTAAGAACTGGCAGGCGAAGCGTTTTCGTTCATTAATGAAAGTACGACCAAAGGTAAAAAGAATTGTCGGTTTGACTGGAACGCCTTCCGGCAACGGATTAATGGATCTTTTTGCCGAATATAAGATTTTGGATATGGGAGAACGTCTGGGTAGATTTATCAGCCAATATCGTGTTGATTATTTTGTACCTGATCAGATGAATGGTCCGATTGTTTACAGCTACAAGTTAAGACCGGGAGCTGACAAACGAATTTATCAAAAGATAGAGGATATCACCATATCCATGAAAAATACAGATTATCTGCAAATGCCAGAATTGATTAGTTCAGAGTATAGGGTTTATCTGGATGAGAAGGAACGTGAGGATTATGAGAAACTGAAAAACGAATTGGTTCTTACAGTACCAGGAGATGAAATTACTGCAGCAAATGCAGCATCACTTTCCAGTAAGCTGACTCAGATGGCCAATGGAGCTGTGTATTCGGATAATGGAGATATTACAGAAGTTCATGACAAGAAACTGGAGGTTTTGGAAGATATTATTGAAGCTGCCAACGGCAAAAATCTTCTGATTGCATATTGGTACAAGCATGATTTGATGAGGATTATGAAGCGATTACAGCAAGTCGGTGTGAATTATAAAAAACTTGATACAGATGAAAGTATCAGAGAATGGAATGCAGGAAGATTGCAGGTCGGTTTGATACATCCGGCATCCGCTGGTCATGGATTAAATCTTCAAAGTGGTGGTTCTACGATGGTTTTCTTTGGAATGATATGGAGCCTAGAGCTTTATCAGCAGACGGTAGCACGTTTATGGAGACAAGGGCAGACTTCGGAGACAGTAGTGGTTCAACATATTATTACGGAAGGTACGATTGATGAGCAGGTCATGAAGGCTTTAACGGCAAAGAATTTCAGCCAGGCTGCGTTAATCGATGCTGTAAAAGCAGAGGTGCAAAAAGATGGCAGGTAAAAGTTTGGCTGAAAATCCGTATGAAGCATTGGCGAATGCAATCATTCTGCAGGCAGTAAATGATTATAGGGTGGCATTAAAAAAGTTAAAGAAAAATCCTGACAATAAGGACACAATAAACGAAGCCTTATCTGTGGAGAAATTTTTTGGTTCTACCTGGTATGAGAGTTTAACATCTGTGGATGGAGATTTTTTAATAAGAAAAATCCGCGCAGAGATTGGAGGAAGTAAGTAATGACAGCAAAGGAATATTTAAAAAGAGCCTATCTTTTGGATAAGCAGATAAATGTGGAAATACAGGAATTGGATTCACTAAAATCAATGCGTGGACAGGTGCAGGGGGTGTTTTATGGAGAACGAATTGGTACAAATCCCAACCGAGATATTGAAGCTCCTTTTGTAAAAACACTGGAAAAGATATGGACACGTGAACAGAGGATAAATGAAAAAATAGACAAACTGGTTGATTTAAAGGCAGAGATTGACGCAGCCATTGACCAGATTGAGAATGTAGAGGAGAGACTGCTTCTGAAATACCGTTATCTTAAGAATGAAAGCTGGGAAGATATTGCAATGGATTTGAATGTGTCTTACAGAACAGTACATCGTATTCATGCGTCTGCATTAAGGAATTTTGTGGTTCCGGAGTAAGTTGGCACACTTTGGCACAGCGTGGCATAAAGATATCTGTTATTATGGTAGTGTGAAAAGTGTATCACAGAGAGCCTTGTGGAGAAATCTGCAGGGCTTTTTATATGCAAAGAATTGAGGTGGAATAGATGCCAAAAAAACCAAAGCGTCCCTGTTCTCATCCAGGTTGTCCGAATTTGACGGATAATAGATTCTGTGAAGAGCACGAAAAGATTCATAATCAGAACTATGAAAAGTACAAGCGAAATCCACAGACCAAGAGAAGATATGGCAGAGCATGGAAACGTATTCGTGATAAGTATGTGTCGCTGCATCCGTTCTGTGAGTTGTGCTATGAGAAGGGAATATTAGTGGAGACTGAGGAAGTCCATCATAAAAAGAAGTTGAGTGAAGGTGGCACACACGATAGAGACAATCTGATTGCGTTGTGTAAGTCGTGTCACTCTAAGATTCATGCAGAGCAGGGTGACCGGTGGAGTAATGACAGAACCTATTTCTATTAGGGTAGGGGGAGTTAAAATCTCTATAGTCATTCCTATAGGGGAACGACGCGGGGGTCTTGCGTGCAAAATCGCGAAATGGATGACGGGGGTTAGGTGCCCTCGATTTTTTATGGAAGGAGGGGATTCCGATGGCAGGTAGAAAGCCAAAACCGACAGCAATTAAGGAACTGGAAGGCAATCCAGGTAAGAGAAAACTGAATAAGAAGGAGCCAAAGCCCGAAAAAGGAATACCTATCTGTCCTGAGTGGTTGCTTCCGGAGGCAAAGGCAGAGTGGAAGCGTTTGAGTGAGAAATTGAACCAGATGGGTGTATTGACGGAAGTGGATATGGCGGCATTTGCAGCCTATTGT
>SVFG01000092.1 GCA_015056975.1 Lachnospiraceae bacterium
TTCCGTTGACTGCAAAAGTCAAAGCCTGTCCCCTTTTAGGGAAAAGGTCCTGATTCGGATACTGGGACTGCATTGCCGCATCAGCAACCGTAAGCTTTCCATTGTCGTAAAGCTTGATTCTGACTCCGTTAAATTCCACAAAGATAAAGTTGTTACTCTGCTCATAATAGCTTAAGCAAATACCGATTGGAGTAACCATCATGGAATCCTTACGCGCATCATTCTGTTCAAAGGTGATACTCTGCATCACTTCTTTTCCGCGGATGGCAACACGCTCCTTTACGATTCCCAGCTGTTCCGCAAGACTATCCGTATAGCCCGAAATCATACCGCCACCGCCGACAACAAACACTGCACTTACGGGTTTTTCGCCGTTAAGCTCACGGATTCCATCAGCAACCTTCTGCGTCATACTCTTTACGGAAGGCTCTACCAAGGTCATTACTTCCTTAGCCGTGATGGTTTGAGGGAGTCCTATGATATCCGTATACTCGATTACCTCATTTTCACCGGCACTTCTCTTTATCTGCTCGGCTGTCTCAAAATCCACCAGACAATGCTGTACAATCAGTTCAGTCAGACTGTCACCTGCAATAGGAATCATACCGTAAGCGGTAATTGTGCCCTCTTTTGTAATACAGATATCGCTTGTTCCCGCACCCACATCCACAAGAGCGAGGTTTAACATACGGAATTTCTCCGGAATAGCCACCTGAATAGCTGCAATAGGCTCCAGTGTCAAATTTGCGACACGAAGTCCTGCAAGTTCAACTGCTTTATATAAACCGTCCACCACATCATCCGGCAGAAAGGTTGCAATCAAATCCACTGCTATGGTCTTTGCCTTATGACCCTCCAAATTACCAATCTGATAGCCATTCATATAAAAACGCATAGGTGTGTAACCCACACAATAAAACTTTACATCTGAATCATTTCCTCTTTGGAATTCTTCATATGCCTTTTCCACTCCCAGTGTTGAGAGGGCATAAATATCCTCTTCCGTTACCTCCCTATCATTCTCAAAGCTTTGCTCCGCATAGGTAGTTACGGTGCGCAGAACACGTCCTGCAGCTGCAATACAGACTTCCGTAAGACTTCTGTTTATCGCTTCCTCCAGCTGCTCTTTTACATAAGCAATGGTCTCTCCAACCTTTCCGATATCATGAATCTGACCGTCAATCATTGCTCTGGTCTCGTGCTCTTTTGCATATTGGGCCACCACATGAAAACTGCCTCCGTTCATATAGCCCACAGTACCTACAATACTTCTGGTTCCAATATCCAAACCAAATACCAATTGTCCCTGTTTTTCTCTTACTCCTGCCATGTAAAAGCCTCCAGTTTCTCATCTATTTGACGGTAGGAATCCGCCAGTAAACCACTATTATCTATCACAAAATCACAGGCATTACGGAACTCTTCTTCCGTCAACTGATTATCCATGATGTTTTGTATCTTTTCTTCAGAATAACCTCTTGAATACATTAATCTTCGTCTTCTGACATTTCTATCTGCGTAAATATACCACATCTCATCCACAAGCTCCTTGTAGCCTGCTTCAATTAACAATGCAGCCTCTACAAAGAAAAGTTCAAGCTTAGGATTTTCCATTGCAGCTTCATATTTTGCCATCAGATAATCCTTAACAGCAGGATGTACTATTTCATTCACCTGCCGCAAAAGCTCTTCGTCACCGAAAATCTTATCCGCCATCACAGCTTTATTGATCTCGCCGTCTTCACCCACAATATCGCATCCCAATAATGTTACCAGTCTGTCAAAGCATTCTGTTCCGGCCTTCTTCACCTCATGGGCCGCTTCATCCGCCAGATAAATCTCACACTTATAATGTCTTTTGATATATTTCAAAATTTCAGACTTCCCGGCACCAACACCACCTGTTATTCCTATGAATTTCATCTCATACTCCCCGGCTTATTTTGCCTCGTACCAGTTTTCTCCGCTATGCATATCCACTTCAAGGGTAACAGCCAAATCTGCCGCAGACTTCATGTTCTCTGACAAAATCTGCTGTACTGCTTCCTTCTCATTCTGATATGCTTCAATCAGCAATTCATCGTGCACCTGTAAAATCAGCTTTGATTTCAGTCCTTCATCCTTTAATGCCTTCCAAACCTTAATCATTGCAATTTTGATAATATCAGCTGCAGTACCCTGAATGGGGGAATTCATTGCCACTCTCTCACCGAAGGAACGCTGCATAAAATTGGAGGAAGAAAGCTCCGGAATGGGTCTTCTCCTACCGAACATGGTTGTCACATAACCGTGTTCCTTTGCATCCGCCACCAGCTTATTCAAAAATTCCTTAACCTTGGGATAGGTCTCAAAATACTGTTCAATATATTTTGCAGCCTCCTTGGGCGTGATGCTTAAATCCTGACTGAGTCCAAAGGAGCTGATACCATACACAATACCAAAATTAACTGCCTTGGCATTTCTTCTCTGTAAATCCGTAACCTCCTCAAAGGGTGTATGGAACACCTTGGAAGCCGTAATTCTATGAATGTCCTCATCCATGCGGTATGCCTCAATCAGCTGTTCATCTCCTGACATGTGAGCAAGCACCCTAAGCTCAATCTGGGAATAATCCGCATCTATCAGCACACATCCTTCCCTCGGCACAAATACCTTACGGATTCTTCTGCCAAGCTCCATACGCATAGGTATATTCTGCAAATTGGGCTCCGTGGAGCTGATACGTCCCGTGGCAGTAATGGTCTGATTAAAATTGGAATGAATACGGTTATCCTCACGGATATAGTTTGCAAGTCCGTCAGCATAGGTGGACTTTAGCTTGGTAAGTCCTCTGTATTCCAGAATATCCTTCACTATGGGATACTCTGCCGAGAGCTTTTCCAGTACATCCGCCGCTGTGGAATAACCGGTCTTGGTCTTCTTACCTCCGGGAAGTTGCATCTTCTCAAACAGCACTTCGCCAAGCTGCTTAGGAGACTGGATATTAAAGCTTAACCCTGCCTGCTTATGAATAGACTTCTCCAGCTCTTCAATGCGGGATACGAGAGCATTACCATACTCCATAAGTTCATCCCGGCGAACTGTAATACCTTCCTTCTCCATATCATATAATACAAGGGAAAGCGGCATTTCCACCTCAGTCATCAGCTTATCCATTCCTGCTTTAGAAAGCTTGTCTACAAGAACTGTTTTTACCTTTCGCGCGACATATGCCGCATAACAATAAAAATCTTTCACCTTTTCCGGCTGCTTAATATACGCATCCGTTTTGGAATTCTTACCAAACACTTCCGCCATGCCGGGTATCGTCATCCCAAGATGCTCCGCAGCAACAGCTTCCATGTCATAATCATTCTTTAGCGGATTCAACAAATATGCCGCAATCAACACATCAAAATAGGAATCTGTATTCTCTGCCTGAATATATTGATACTGATTTTTTATATCAAAGGTATTGATTTTTGTCTTTTCTGACAATGTCTTTACCGCTTGTACAATCTCCGGTTCCTCTGAAGGAGCTGCAAAAAGCGTCATCTGACCATCTGCCTCCCCGCTTGCAGGAAGTGCATAAAAGTAAGTCTCCTCCTCTGATAAGGAAATTGCTACCGCAAACAATTTCTCACTTTCGCGAGCCAGTAACAATCCTACTTCATCAAGCGCTTCTGCCTTCTTAAGAGTGGAAATACATTCATCTTTAGAAGCGAGTTTTTGAAAACTCTTAACCGCTTCATTCTCCTGCTCGCTTCCAGCCACGTCAAAGCGTTGTAACAGCTGCTTGAATTCCAGCTTTTTAAAGAGTGCGTATGCTTCCTTGGTATAAAAGCCTTCCGCTTGTGAAGCTTCATAATCAAGCTCCACGTCACAGTCAACTTTTATGGTAGCAAGTTTCTTACTTAAATCAGCCAGCTCACGGTTTTCCTTCAGTGTTTCTTTTACGCTCTTTTTGGATATTTCCTCTACATGAGCATAAATATTTTCAATGGAACCATATTCAACCATGAGTGCAGTTGCCGTTTTCTCCCCTATCTTGGGAACTCCGGGTATATTATCCGCAGTATCACCCATCAGTGCTTTCAACTCAATAAACTGAAGTGGTGTAACCTGATAAGCTGCCTTTACGTCATCCTCGTAGTAATCCTCTATCTCCGTTCTGCCCATTTTGGTTTTGGGAATACGGATTTTTATCTTTGTGGAAGCAATCTGTAAAAGGTCTCTGTCTCCGGAAACAAGTGAAACCTCCAAGCCGTTCTTTTCCGCTTTCTTGGCAAGAGTGCCCAGGATATCATCAGCCTCTAACCCTGCCTGCTCCATAATTACAATCCCCATCGCCTTAAGCACTTCTTTCATAACAGGTACCTGTTCTCTCAGTTCTTCAGCCATGGGCTTACGTGTTCCCTTATACTGTTCAAACATTTCATGGCGGAAGGTTTTGGCATGTACATCAAATGCCACGGCCAGATAATCAGGCTTTTCCTCCTCCAAAATTTTAAACATAATATTTAAAAAGCCGTAAATTGCATTGGTATGCAACCCACTCGCATTACTCAAATCCGGCACTCCGTAAAAAGCCCTGTTCAATATACTATGTCCGTCAATTAATACCAGTTTTTTACTCATATTCCCTCGTCTCTACAATACAAACCATAATATAATTCCTACAATTACACACGCCAAAAGAACGCCTACAATTATGCCTACACATCTCATTCTCTTTCGGTGCCTTATTTTCATTTCTACCTCTTTTAAACGCAACCGGAGCTCACTCTGTAAATCAAACGCATCCCCCTCTTCCAGACGCGACATACCCTCGGTCACAAGAAACTGTATTATCAGTTCTTCCTTACATTCCTCACATTCTTCCATATGCTCACAAAATGCACGCAATGTTCCAACATCCATTTTGCGCAATACAAAATCAGGAATCAGTCGTTCAAATTTCTTACATTCCATAGATTGTACCCCTACAATTCATGTCACAAAAAGATTATTTGCATACATAATAACTATACAACATCTTGTGGCAAATGGCTAGTAAAACATCAACAAAAAAACCGCTTATTTACAATTTGTAAATAAGCGGTTGTACTGCCGGCAATGGGACTTGAACCCATACGGTGTTGCCACCAACAGATTTTGAGTCTGCCTCGTCTGCCATTCCGACACGCCGGCATTGTCATGTGTTTCTCACGACGAAAATTATCATATCACAAATACTGTTACATTGCAAGCAAATTTTTCTTTTTTTGCAAAAAATTGTTACACTTTTTTATCTGTACTCCATCTGCACTTCCACATCATTCCCTTTCACCGTTACCTTCGCTATGCATCCCGTAACGAGTGGCATCATGGGCGCCACATGCCCGATATCCAAATCCATTAAGATCGGTACATCATATTTCCCCGCCACTTCAAGCACTGCCTGATAAACATCAAGACCCATCATCTCATCACCGTTTCTTGGCCGTCCGAATAAAAAGCCCTTTACATATTTAAACCATCCGGCATGCTCCATCTGCCACATGGCACGTCTTATACTGAATACATTGATATCACATGCTTCCAAAAACCAGATAATACCATCTTCCCTGTACTTTTCACAAAACTCTGCCGTCTTGTCATAGCTTGTGCCAAGAAGATTTACAAGACAATCCATACAGCCCCCAAGCAATCTGCCTGTCATAGACAGACAAACACCTGCAGTGCCATCCATAAGCCTTCCGTTATGATATAATTTCAAAAGGTTAGTCTCGGTCACATTGTACGGTACCAAAGGATTTTCGGCATCTTTTAAGGATTCCCTTTCCCACAACGCATAACTTCCCACTGTCCTCTTTTTACCGGTAAGCAGTTCATAGGTATCCGTCAGAGACACATGCCAGGGCTCCATACCGTAGGTACCTGCACAGGGACCGTAAATGGATGCCACATCACAAAGTGTTGTAAGCAGATACGTAAAATTAGTGTTATCTGAATAACCAAGATACCATTTGGGCGTTGCCTCTTTTAGCTTTTCAAAATCCACATAATCTAAAATCTCACACATCAATTCTCCGCCACCGCAGGAAATAAGGCAATCTGTATCGTGTGACAAATACATTTCCATAAGCTCTGCAGCACATCTTTTTGGAGTATTACTGATACCCACTCCGCATGACAAGTATACATTTTCACCGGGCAACGTCTGATAACCCAGCTTTTGCCACTTATTCAATGCATTATCAAAGGCTGACTTGTACGGCTCCGTAGCGCAGCCAAAGGAAGGTGCCGGAAATCCTATGGTTCCATTTTCTTTTAAATCCTGTGGGTATCTCATGCTAGCATTAATCTCCTATATTTAATAAATTTACCCGACCCGGCACATTCTCTGCCATGCCAAGTCGGGCCATCTAAATTCATTTTACTTGTTGGGAAACAGCTTGTCAAATATCTCAAAACCGTCAAAGGTAGCAAAATAATCCTTTGCCGTTTCTTTACGACGGATTAACTGTACGCTGCCATCCTCTTTTAACAGAAGCTCGGCACTCTTCAACTTACCGTTGTAATTATATCCCATGGCATATCCATGGGCACCCGCCTCGTGAATTACCATATAATCGCCGATTTCCACCTGGGGAAGCATTCTGTCGATAGCAAATTTATCGTTATTTTCACAGAGGGAACCTGTCACATCATACTTGTAATCACAGGACTCATTTTCCTTGCCAAGCACTGTAATATGGTGATATGCTCCATACATTGCGGGGCGCATCAGATTTACCGCGCAGGCATCCACACCGATGTACTCCTTGTGGGTATGCTTCTCATGAATAACCTTGGTCACCAAATGACCGTAAGGTGCCATCATAAAACGGCCAAGCTCCGTATATATCTTTACATCACCCATACCTGCAGGTACCAATATCTCTTCATATACCTTTCTGACACCCTCACCGATTACACGGATATCATTAGGCTCCTGATCCGGCTTATAGGGTACACCGATACCGCCGGAAAGATTAATAAAGGTAATATGTGCTCCGGTCTCCTCCTTCAGCTTCACCGCTGTCTCAAACAGGGTTCTTGCCAGCGTCGGGTAATACTCATTGGTTACGGTATTGCTTGCAAGAAATGCATGAATACCGAAATTCTCAACACCCTTTTCCTTCATCACCCTAAAGCCCTCAAAAAGCTGCTCGGTGGTAAAACCGTACTTAGCATCTCCGGGATTATCCATAATGCTGTTGCTGATGGAGAAATATCCGCCGGGATTATAACGGCAGCTTAAAGTCTTGGGAAGGTATCCAACCGTCTTCTCCAAAAAGTCAATATGGGTAAAATCATCCAGATTAATGGTCGCACCCAGCTTCACAGCATATTCAAACTCCTCTGCCGGTGTATCATTGGAGGAAAACATAATATCCTCACCCGGAACTCCCATAGCCTCTGAAAGCATAAGCTCCGTCATGGAGGAGCAGTCACAGCCACAGCCGTACTCCCTCAAAATCTGAATCAAAAAGGGATTGCAGTTTGCCTTTACAGCAAAGAATTCCTTATAGCCCTCATTCCAGGCAAATGCTTCCTTCAGTGCCTTCGCATTATCACGAATCCCTTTTTCATCGTAAATGTGAAAGGGTGTGGGATAAGTCTTAACAATCTCTTCAATCTGTTCTTTTGTTACAAATGGTTTCTTGCTCATTTCATCCTCCGTATTATAATAAATGGCTTCTAAGTTCTTCGCCTGAAAGGGGGCTTAAATAGGCAGGTGCCACATCGAACACGGTCTTGCAGCCCTTCATACCCTCTTTATTCATACGATATGCAGCTCTTGCATATGCAGTAAGTACACATGCGGTAAACTCGGGGTTGGAATCCAACTTTAAGCTGTACTCAATTACATGATTGTGCTCCCCGCATAAGCCGGTTTTACCGGTCCTGAGCACAAATCCTCCGTGATGCATGCCTGCGTGGTCGCGGTCGAGCTCCTCTTTCGAAATAAAATGTACAGTGGTATCATAATCTGCAAAGTAATTGGGCATAGTCTTGATTTCCGCTTCTATACGAGCCTTATCAGCCCCTTCCTTTACAACTACAAAGCACTCTCTGGTATGCTTCTGCCTGGTGGTAAGATTCGGATTTTCACAGTTTCTTACCGCTTCAAGTGCGCAATCTACCGGGATTGTATACTGCTTTGCATCCTGTACTCCGTCAATGCGTCTGATGGCATCGGAATGTCCCTGACTGACACCCTTTCCCCAAAAGGTATAATCATTTCCGTCACGCAAAATCACATTTCCATACAGTCTGTTAAGTGAGAACATACCCGGATCCCAACCCACGGAGATCATAGCTATTTTGCCGCTTTCCATTGCACTTGCATCTACATTTGCAAAATGCTCCGGAATCTTTGCATGGGTATCAAAGCTGTCAACCACATTAAAATACTTTGCATATTCAACAGTCTGCTTGGGCAAAGCCGT
>SVFG01000093.1 GCA_015056975.1 Lachnospiraceae bacterium
GAAGAGCCATCTCTGCTCTCTCATAGCAGTACTTATCATGCATATAGTGAATGATGTTCAGGGTGTTTACATAAACATCTGCCTGCCACTCGATCATATCGATGAACTTATCCATTACATCGTTGTACTCAAGTACATCGCCTTCAACAGGACGATACTTAGGACCTACCTGCTTCTTGGTAACTTCGTCAACACCGCCGTTCAAAGCGTAAAGCAGACACTTAGCAAGGTTTGCACGTGCGCCGAAGAACTGCATTTCCTTACCGATAACCATGGAGGATACGCAGCAAGCGATACCGTAGTCATCACCGTGGTCAGGTCTCATGAGCTCATCGTTCTCGTACTGGATGGAAGAGGTCAGGATAGACATCTTTGCACAGTACTTCTTCCAAGCTTCAGGAAGTCTGGGAGACCAAAGTACGGTCAGGTTAGGCTCGGGAGATGCACCAAGGTTGGTCAAAGTATGAAGATAACGGAAGCTCATCTTTGTAACCATGGGACGTCCGTCAACACCAACACCAGCCAAAGACTCGGTTACCCATACAGGGTCACCGGCGAAGATCTGGTTGTACTCAGGTGTACGAGCGAACTTGATACATCTTAACTTCATGATGAAGTGGTCAACGAATTCCTGAATCTGCTCCTCGGTAAAGGTACCGTTAGCAAGGTCTCTCTCTGCATAAACGTCAAGGAAGGTAGAAGTACGTCCAAGGGACATAGCAGCACCGTTCTGCTCCTTAACTGCACATAAGTAACCGAAGTATACAGCCTGGATAGCTTCCTGAACGTTGGAAGCAGGCTTGGAAATGTCGCAACCATAAGAAGCTGCCATTTCCTTCATCATCTTAAGAGCAATGATCTGCTCGGAAATCTCTTCGCGAAGACGGATAACATCATCGGTCATAACACGGCCGGTGGAATCCTTCTGCTCTAACTTATCCTCGATAAGTCTGTCAATACCATACAGAGCAACACGTCTGTAGTCGCCGATGATACGTCCGCGTCCGTAAGCATCAGGAAGACCTGTGATGATATGGGAAGAACGGCAAGCTCTCATCTCTGCATTATATGCATCGAAACAACCTGCGTTGTGTGTCTTTCTGTGGGTAGAGAAGAATTCGCTGATTTCAGCGTCAACTTCATAACCGTTGTCAGAGCAAGCCTTCTCTGCCATACGGATACCGCCGTAAGGCTGCAGGGAGCGCTTGAAGGGCTTATCTGTCTGGAAACCTACGATGGTCTCCTTGCTCTTGTCTAAGTAGCCGGGTCCGTGAGAAGTAATGGTAGAAACAACCTTGGTGTCCATATCAGAACGCCGCCTGCTTCTCTTTCCTTCTTCTGCAACTCAAGTACCTGTGCCCATAAATCTTTTGTGTTCTGTGTAGCGTCAGCTAAGAAGCTCTCATCGCCATCATAAGGATGGTAGTTCTTCTGGATGAAGTCACGTACGTTAACTTCGGTGCTCCATTTGCCGCCTACAAATTCGTTCCATTCTGGTCTCATTTGAAATAGCCTCCTATAAAATTTGAATTAGTATTAAAATTGAGTAAAACTCATGTTGCTCTAATCCTTAGCTTCATTATATTGAAAAGAATTTCTACAGTCAAGGCGAAAGAGTGTACTTTTTTCTATACAAAGCCTTATTTTACGGAGGACTTGCCAATATGTCCAAAAAGTATTATACTGTCAGATGTGGACATGCTAATATGTAAACAGTATATAAAGGAGAAATAATATGAGCGAAATTACAAGAGACATGACAATTGGTGAACTGTTACGTGTAAAGCCTCAGGCTGCACCTGCACTTCTTGAAGCAGGCATGCACTGCTTAGGCTGCCCTTCCGCACAGGGAGAGTCCATCGCAGAGGCTGCTATGGTACACGGCATTGATATCGATGCCCTTATGAAGGCAATCGAAGAGGCATAAACAGTAAAGCAAATAGAAGGGCTGTGGCTTACGAAAGATGTAAGACCACAGCCTTTTGTGTTGCGTGTAATGAATTAAATATTACCCAGAGCTGCTACGGCATCGCCGGCAATGACGGTATCGTAATGCTCGGCAAAGAAGCTTTGGCTTGCAGGGACCGTGCGCATCAGGGTGCCGTACTCGGAGAGGATATTACAAATTCTGTCGAAATCCTCCTGAGATTCCATGGCGTTTTTGAGAACCAAAAGGTATCCGCCGGTACGTCCATCCTTATAGAGAGTGCTTTCACCCTCAAAATGCATGGCAATCAGGGATGCGACATCCATAACCCGGGTGAGCGCAGAAAAACGAAATGCACGTACACACGGTCCGGGTGCTGGAGTGTTGTCTGCGGGAGGAGTAACCTCCGGCAAAGCGTTTTTTTGAATCCGGTCGAACAGGTTCAATACATCGGGAGCAACTTCTTCGGATTCCTCCTCGTCATCAGAGGGAGGGGCAAATCTGGAAAAACGGGTATCCAGTTCCTCGGGGTCCTCCACTTTGGTGATAATAAGAACAATGCATTCCGCATTCAGTGGAATGGCTTCTATCATAAGAGGAATATCCTCTGCTTCGAATCCGAATTCAAAGTTGGCCTGTTGCATCATGTCGCGAAACAGATTTTTGGCCTTTTCGGTGCCGTAGGCAAGCTCGCTGAGCTTGAGTTCCCGGCTGGCTAAATCTTCTCTTGTCAGGGTACAGCGAATCTGATTTTCATTCACTTTTTCTATCTTCATACGACAACCTTCCTTTCTGCATCCAAAGGATGCGGAGTGAATTTTAGTGTATACGTTTCAGTCATTTTAGTCAATAGCGGAAAGGCTAGTTTTGTTTTTTTTAATAATTTTCGGCTTTGGTATTGTCAAAATAAGGTAAATGAGTTATACTTTAACAAGTAAATGCCTTCGGTACTCTCAGTACGGAAAGGAGGCAGGCAATCTTAATTTCAGGTTGATTTCTTTTTGGAACATTTCGTTCCGCCCATCCTTTATGTTTCAATTATATTATAGCATATTATATGGCAAAAATATAGTTTCTGACATATTATTTTTTAGGATGTCTTACAGGCATAAGTGCGTGCTTGATCATAGTAATTCAACTAATACTTTTCACCATTATAATTCATTTTAAACATTAAGTTTTTTGTATTTTTTGTAAATTAAGTACTGCCGGAGGTGTTTACAAGGAAGCTTCCAATCTCTGTTAATATATCACGAATCCTTTTTGGAAGCTTTTCTATAGGAGGAAGATATTTTTGGACAATTATCAGGAAAAGGATAAAAATGCTGCCGTAAGAAAGCTGTGTCTGCTGTATGCAAAAATGCATAGACAGGGTGCGGAATTCTTTGTGGACGGAACTCCGGTAAAATGGGGAGAGGCTGCATTGACAGCGGTGGCGGAAGAAAGTATCTATATGGCTGATTATGTTGTCGGCGAGGACGGGCATATTTCGCAGGTCCGATTAGACAGGATAGAGCCTTAAATTCCACGGGTGCTATTGTTGGGATTGCCTCTTATGCTGAAGCAAATGTGGAATTTTGTCAAAATTGGTAATGACGTTACCGTCGTAGTATGGTAAAATGTAACTGTCCGTGCATTTGTGCGGGCAGTTACTTTTTGGGAAAGAGGCTTAGAGCATGAAGAAGAAAATTATTCCGGTTTTGCTGGCGCTGGTGTTAATTATCGTAATTGGAGGAATCGTAGCGTTCGGTTACCTTAAGGAAAAGTATTCCTATGGTACGGAGACT
The DNA here is from genome assembly GCA_015056975.1 of Lachnospiraceae bacterium. Classification (GTDB taxonomy): domain Bacteria; phylum Bacillota; class Clostridia; order Lachnospirales; family Lachnospiraceae; genus Acetatifactor. The sequence continues at coordinate 3,715 of SVFG01000093.1, forward strand.
GCAGATTTGGATGAGTATTTTAAGGTGACAAAAGCAGGAGAATTAGCGATTGTCCTGCAGGATGCCATCGTGGAAGAAAAAGCGCATATTAAGGATGGTGTGTGCTATTTTGATATTGATACCGTACACAAATATTTGAATGAAGTGTTTTATGTGGATAAAAAGGAGCAGCTGCTTTTATATACCAATGCGGTGGAGACCATATCATCGGTGCTGGGCGAAAGTACCTATACTGATGCTACAGGTAGCCATGATATGAAGCATCCCATCAGTTATGTGGAGGACGATACGGTATATCTGCTGGCGGATTATGTGAAACTTTTTACCAATTATTTCTATCAGGTATTTGAAAGACAGGTGATTGTCCGTACCGAGTGGGACACGAGAGAGGTGGCAGAGATAACCAAGGATACCAATATTCGTGTGCGCGGTGGCATTAAGAGCCCGATTCTCAGAGAGGTTCTGGCGGGTGAGACTGTAGAAATATTGGAACAGATGGAGACCTGGTGCAAGATAAAAAGCGAAGATGCCATTATCGGCTATGTGGAAAATAAGTTTTTGGAAAACCAGCGTATGGAGGAAGAGAAGGCTGTCACGGATTATGTGGCTCCGGAATATACAAGCGTAGCCATGGATGGCAAGGTGTGTCTGGGCTGGCATTCCATCGGAGGCGTGGGTGGAAACGACACCCTACATTCCATGGTGGCAGGGGCGAAAGGTATGAATGTAATAGCGCCCACCTGGTTTAGTTTAAATGACAATGAAGGAGGGTTCAGAAGCTTTGCATCTGCAAATTATGTAGAAAGTGCACGGGCTTACGGTCTGAAGGTGTGGGGAGTTTTGGACGATTTCAATTATGCCAACGAGACGGGTGCAGATATTGATGTGTACGAAGTGTTGTCCAATACCACATCAAGACAAAGGCTGGCACAGAATATATCGGACATGGCGGTGAGCCTTGGGCTTGATGGAATCAATCTTGACTTTGAGAGAGTTGGCGCAGACAGTGGAGTGCATTATATACAGTTTTTGAGGGAATTGTCGGTACAATGCAGAAGTAAGGGCCTGACACTCTCCATAGATAATTATGTGCCCTTCCATTTTAATGAATATTACCGCTTAGACATTCAGGGAGAGGTGGCGGATTATGTGATTATCATGGGATATGATGAGCACTGGCACGGAAGCGGAGACCCCGGAAGTGTGGCAAGCATTGATTATGTGGCAAACGGTATTACCAAGACGGTTTCCCAGGTGCCTGCAAAAAAGGTGGTCAACGCATTGCCCTTTTATACCATTGTGTGGTGCATTGAAGGAGCGGATGTAACGGATCAGTATCTGACGCTGAACAATACGGCAGATTTCATTAAGAGAATCGGCAAGGAACCTGTATGGGATGATGCAACCGGCCAGAATTTCCTTGAGTGGACCTCCGGTAAAAAAACCTACAGAGTTTGGATAGAGGATGCCAAGTCCATTGCGGCCAAGCTGAACGTGATGAACGCCAATAAAGTGGGCGGCGTGGCAGTATGGAGACTGGGATACGGCACACCGGAAGTGTGGAATATCTTGAAATCATATGTAAATTCATAATAAAAACCCCGCAGAATATGTCTGCGGGGTTCGTTTTATGAATGCTTAAGCTTCTTTCCTGGTGCGCAGGAAATAACTTCCGGTGAAGAAGAGTAAGGCTGCTGCAAGCAGTATAAATACCATGCTGCTTTCGCCGGTCTTGGGGACATCATCATATTCGTCTGCAGAACCGGACGGAGTAGTGGTGGAAGCAGCGGGAGGTGTCATGCTGAACTTGCTGTAGTCTGTTTTGATGGTACCTTTATCCATTACAAAGGTGTTTGCTCCAAAGCTGTAACAGGAGTAGCTTGACTTGTCGGGATTGTTGATGGTAACACGGTCTACGGTGCCGAGTACGGCTACAGTGGAGGAAAGTGTTTTTTCACCGGTGACAATCAGCTCGGTTACATTGTTGTTCAGGTTACAGATGGAATTGTCGTAAACATATGCCTTTGCCACATCACCATTGATAACGCCGGTAGTATTCTGCAGTACATAGACTTCCTGATATCCTTTGGCACTTACGACAGCATAGTCGGTTTCTAAGAAGGTGAGGTTGCCCAGAGTGACATCCAGACTTAAGTTTAATCCCCCCTTGCCGATAATCAGCAGGATGTCACCGTCTTTGATGTCCTGCTTTAAGTAATACAGTTCACGGCCGTTTGATTTTTCGTCCCAGGTTGTAGTGGCCTGATAACGCCATTCGCCCAATGACTCGACATACTTGATGCTGTGTCTTGCAGGCTCTGCCGCGGAAACGGTGGGAAGACTCATAGCAGGCATTGCCGTGAGTATCGCGCCGGCTGCCAGAACTGCTGCAATTTTTTTGAATAGTTTCATGAAATACCCTCCTTAAAATAAATAATGTAGTGCATGTCCTAGTCCCGGAAGGGAAGATACGACTCTGCAGTGCCGGTCTCCTTGGCAACGACTACAAACCGCCCGTTTGTTACATGGTAAACACAAGTGGAAAGGGTGATAAAGCGGTCGCCAAAGGTTGCAGACACGTCGGTATCATACAGGGACATTGATTTAATGTTGTTATAGAAGTCATCAAATTCCTCCTGCGTATCGGCTTGGAAGAATTTGTAGAACTTAAATACATTATCGGACTTTTTAAACACCTGGGAACGGAAAACGGCAATGACCTCATAGGTTTTACAGCAGTCTTCGGTGTAAAGATACATTTCCCGATGCGTTTCAAAGTAAGATTTCTTTTCGTAGTCGGTAAGATTGCCAAACATGGCACCGGATTTCATGTTGTGACCGTGAATAATAAGGTTGGTGGTTAGCGGGTCTAAAGAACTGTCGGTATCCAAGAGCAGACAACCGTTTTTGTTGCTTTTACCATTAAAATCACGGTACAGATAGTAGGTCTCGTCATCGGGAGTCCACATGACAGGATAGTCTATTACCGTGTCGGGAATCTGCAGCCATGCCACCATATCATCGTTTGCCAGAAAGCTGTCCCGATAGGGGTTTTCGATGGCAACAGGCGTGGGCTCGGGTGTGGGTTCGGGAGTGGCTGTCTCGCTGCTTTCCGCAGTGGGGGAGGGCAGCAGGGGAGCCGGAGAGGGCGTGGCAATTTCCGCATCATCGAGAGGGAGCGATTCGAGCTCTGAGTAGTTTTCACGAGATGCACGCAATTCCTCAAAGGTGTCTTCAGACGCTTGCTTGTCCAATAGTCCGGTGGCAATTAAATAGAGCGCACCGACAAGACAACAAATACCCAAAATGCACAATATGATACTGATAAATTTACGATTATTTTTCATATAAATATTATACGACAAAAAATGCCATGAATGCAACTATTTGCCAAGAATTAAGTAAAGCTTAAGAATTAGGGGATGTTCTTTTGTTTCGTCATGCGGCATATATATGGAACAAAAATGAGGCGGTAATAAAATTGAATAAGTTTGAACATAAGTTGCTGTCCTTGGTTATGGGATTGCTTTTGATAGCTGCCATGCTGATTTGGAGCAGGGAAGCGGCAAGAAGCGTGACCGGTAACGAGGTAAAGGTGCAGAACAATAAGTACAGGGTGGTGATAGATGCCGGCCACGGGGGCGATGACCCGGGGAAGGTGGGGATTAATGGCGCATTGGAAAAGGATATCAATCTGCAGATTGCACTTTTGGTACAGGAGTTTTTGGAGGAACAGGATGTGGAGGTAATACTGACCAGGCAGACGGATGCGGGGCTTTATGACGCGGGAGCATCTAACAAAAAGGTACAGGACATGAAACGACGTATTTCTATTATAGAGGAAGCTGAGCCGGATGTTACGGTCAGTATCCACCAAAACAGTTATCCGGAGGAGTACGTTCATGGTGCGCAGGTGTTCTTTTATACAGGGAGTAAGGCGGGGCAGGCTTTGGCGCAAACAATCCAGGAACAGTTTTTGGAGAAGGCGGATCCGGAAAACACCAGGCAGATTAAAGCAAATGACAGCTATTACCTGCTCAAAAAAACAGGAATCCCTATTGTGATTGTGGAATGTGGTTTTTTGTCTAATGCTGCGGAGGCGGCAAAATTGTGTGATGAGGCTTATCAGGAAAGGGTGGCATGGGCTATACATATGGGGATTTTGCAGTATTTAAGCGAGAATGTGTAGAACTTTAATAAAAGATGTGTTATACTGTACTGAGATATGTTTTGTGATTAGTTGTTTAGAGAGTGAAGCAAGATGGACACAAGAGTAGTTGTGATAGAGCAGGAACAGCCTGATGAAATTCTCTTGAGAGAGGCCGGAGAGATACTGAAGAACGGGGGACTCGTGGCATTTCCTACGGAAACGGTATACGGTCTCGGGGGAGATGCATTGAATAAAGATTCTTCACGAAAGATATATGAGGCGAAAGGCAGACCGTCCGACAATCCGCTGATTGTACATATCAGCAGGATGTCGGATTTGGAGGATATCGTGGCTGAGGTTACGGATGAAGCGGTCAAAATAGCAGAGGCCTTCTGGCCGGGCCCGTTGACCATGATTCTGCCCAAGACAGCGAGGGTTCCGTATGAGACCACC
>SVFG01000005.1 GCA_015056975.1 Lachnospiraceae bacterium
TGACTCCTAACCGCAGATAGTAATCACATCGAATCATATCACATAAAATACCTCCTTTTGCAAATGTTATTGCAACGAAATTTTACAAATCACGGTCATTTCGTTGCGTTAAGTTTTTCAGTTTAAGGCTTCTGTTTTTTTGATGAGTTCATTCTACAAAAAGTAGAGTCCAATAAACCTCCCTTGTAACCATTCGTTTTAGCCTTCGTTTTAGCTCTTAATTGCAAAACTTAATGCAACTTATCTTATTTACTCAAATAATCAAGAAATGTTTTGCCACTTGTTATATCGTAATGGTAAAATAAGATAAATGAAAGGAGCTTATGATATGATAACCGATTCCTATGATTCCTTAAGCGAAGCCATAATAACTCCCGCTTCCTTTTTGGGAGAGCAAAATAAAATTTGCGACATTGCAATAGCAACCTTTTCCAGAGAAATCTATCCTGCTGTCCTTGAACGTTTTCCGAATGAGAAGATTGGAGAAATAAGAGCTGCCAATCGGATCAAACCGATTTATCTTCTTACCGTGAATAATATGAAAATCGCCTTCTATCTCTCTGAAATCGGTGCTGCCCTTTCAAGCACGGATATTATTGAAGTCAACTGGATGACAGGGGCTGACAAATTTATTGTTTTTGGCTCTGCAGGTGCTTTGGACAAAGAAAAAACAGCAGGAAAATACGTCATTCCTACTGAAGCCTATCGTGACGAAGGGATGTCCTATCATTACGCCCCTCCCGCAGACTATATATCCATTAGAAATTCGGAGGCTTTGGAAAATTGTTTCACCTCTTTAAACCTGCCTTTTGTAAAAGGTCGCGTGTGGACTACAGATGCTATATACCGCGAAACCAGAAACCTTGTTGCGGCAAGAAAAGCAGAAGGTTGCATAGCGGTCGAAATGGAGCTTGCGGGAATGCAGGCTGTCTGTGATTATCACGGAATAGAGCTCTATGATTTTCTGGTAACCGGCGATGTGGTTGACCAACCGGACTACACTCCCGACGGACTGCACGAAGCAAATCACAGTCTTGATAAATTCTATGTCGCACTAAAAGTTGCCGAAGCACTAAGCAACAAATAATATCAATAAAAGACTCCTGCAAAACTTATGCAGGAGTCTTCTTTCCATTAGCCTTCTAAAACCGAAATACGCTTTTTGGATTCTTCAATCTGTCCCCAATTCTCTAAAGCCAGATCATATGTCATTTCCACTTGTTTTGAAATCTTATAAAGATCCTTCTTGATAAGCTGCTGACCCACCTTTAGCTTTGATATATCACCATCCATACGCTCCAAGCGCATGTCTATTGCATCAAAGCGTTGGTCAATCGCATCAAAACGCCAGTCCATGGCTTCAAAGCGCTGGTCCATGGCTTCAAAGCGCTGGTCTATGGCTTCAAAGCGCTGGTCCATGGCTTCAAAGCGCTGGTCTATGGCTTCAAAGCGCTGGTCCATGGCTTCAAAGCGCTTATCTATCGACTCAAATTGTCTGTCTATACCATCAAATTTTCCCGTAAAAAGTCCTTCAATTGCAGCTAAATCTTCTTTTGTTAAAGTCATCATTGCTTAACCTCCCATTCTACTATGTAAAATCTATTTGAATTCCTAAACATGTTCATGGATGCTTGTATATACAAGCTGATTATAAGCCAATGATTTCACCACTTCAACACATAAATAGTTATCACTATTCCGTTTCGTCAAAATAACTATACTAAATCTTGATGAATTTTGCCTGTATTTCAAATGCTATAACAACATCTTGTAGCGGCCTTGAAATATTCGTTATAACGTCAATTACTTTTCTCTGTTTTATCTTTAATAATCTCTGTTCCTGCCTCCACAGAACATTCCTCCGCTACCACAGCACAAATTACATATCAGATTTGCAATACAAAGTTTCATGCAGATATTACCGCTTCCCATAGTGGGATAACCATAGCTTGCCTGTCTGCCGGCATACCAGTTTCCACCATTTTCAAATCTCGCCAAAAGGCTTCTATACTCCACATTCCCCGGTTCCAACGCGACAGCTCTTTTTGCATGCTCGAGAGCCGCTACATTATTGCCAAGGCCTGCGTTTGCAACCGCACTGTAATAATACCAACGTGCATTTCTCCCTGACTCGCCGATACCGTCCAATGTAGTTCTCGCCTCCCTGTAATAACCGCTTCGGATGTAATTTCCTGCCGCACGGATATAAGGCTCCTCCTCATATCCGGTATTCTGCCAGCCGAAACCGCCAAAATTACCAAAGCCCCCGAAATTGCCATAGCCTGTACCACCGAAACCGCCACTCTGCCTGTATCCTCCGGTTCCTCCATAGCTTTCGCCGCCATAACCGGTGCCATATCCGTTTCCGGGACCGTCATAGCCGTAGCCTTCCGTACGCTCCTTCATAATCTGTTGGTATGCAGCCTGAATCTCCTTGAATTTTTCCTCCGCCTGCTCCTTATTGGGATTGTTGATATTGGCATCCGGATGATATCTTCTGCTGAGTGCCTTATATGCTTTCTTTATTTCTTCTTCGGACGCATTCCTGCTTACGCCCAAAACTGAATACGGATCATACATTATCCATACCTACTCTTTCCCTTTTCTCTTTTCCCTTACCAATTCATATCGTGTCCAAACACCGGAATACAATATATTTCTCAAAATCTCTACATTATCCAATATCGGCAGTTTTTCAAATTCCTTACAGCACTCCGACATCATTATGGTAAGAATCGTCCGGCACTCCTCTTCAAAATCAGCTCGCTGATACATTGCCTTCAATGGATTAAAGGTATTTTTGCGGATATCATCCTCTACATCCTCGTAGGCATCCAAAAGATAAATGAATTTCCCCAGATAAAAACCAAGTCTCCCCAAATTATCGGTCCACTCATCTTCCTTATAGACCATAATCTGCGCCATCACCTGCCCAAACAATCCGGACAGTTCATCAATATCTGCCTTGCCGCTTTCTTCAGCCTCGGAAAAAGCACACATCAGCTTAAAAATAGTATCTATTTTTTCAGCGTACTTTTCCTTCAGATGTTTTCCTTTTCCCTTTACCATTCTGCCATAAAGCATGCGGAAAAACTTTTTCTCATCCTGCCAATCATCCTGACACTTATAGTAGGTAAGCAAAAGATTCATATCCGCAATGTACTCTGTTATCTCCGTTGTCCTGATTTCATGCTTTTCAAAGGGATGTGCTATACACTTACATTTTCCCTGCGTTACCGGCGGCTCGTACAGACTACTCAGCAACATTAGGACAAAGGTCATGTCATAGCTTAAGGACAGCTGTCCTGTTTTCCCATATTTTTTGCGCAAGCTCTGACACAGACCGCAGTAATAAGAATGGTATATATCAAACTCCTTGAATTTCATCTCTGCTTTGTTGACAATGATATATCCGAACATAGCTTACTCCTAACTGTTTTTCATAAACTCCGTACCACATTTTCTGCAGCTTACCACAATTTTACCCCTGCCTCTGGGCACCCTTAATTTCTGCTTACAGCTTGGGCACTTATAAATATGGTATTGCTTCCGCTGCGACCATTCCTTTTTCTTTTTCTGAAAAAAGCCTCTAAGCTTCATCTCCTTTTTCAAATACCATTGATTCTCTGCCGCTCGCTTGCCAATCTGTCTGGAAAGCATACGGTAATAGGTATAAAAAAGGATAAGTACTGCTACTATATAAGCATAGGGCACTCTAAAAAAGGAGAGTACCAAAAACACCATTGACACTGTCATTAATACACGATTTAATCTGTCCACTCCATATCTTCCATACATAAACCGTTGTAATTTTTCTCTCATAGCAAAACATCCTTCCATAGCACTTTTTCTTTAAATATCACCTTATGGATACCTCTATGTACCAGTACCATTATCAGCTAAACCGTAGGAAAGTGCAATAAATTAAATATAAACTTTTCTAAAAGAATATTTTTAAAAGAGTAAATTTCCTTCTTGACAGCCGCCTGCACTTGTGATATAAATTTCTTAAACCAATGATGGAGAGTAAGTAATCTATTGTCCGCTTCGTTTCAGAGAGCTGTAGGTGGTGGAATTACAGCATGAATGACTTAGATGAATGGGCTCCTGAGGGCGCGCTGAATGCAGTAGGCTAGCCGGAGAAGATACTCCGTTATCAAGAATCAGCATATGTTGGTATGCGTGAGTGGGTGTGATATACACCAAGCCGGGTGGCACCGCAGGAGCTAATGTACTCTTGTCCCAGCAGAGATTGGGATAGGAGTTTTTTTATTGCAAATTTAAAGAAAGGATGTATTACTATGAGTGAAGAAAAGAAAATCCCTTACAAAATTTATTTGACTGAAAATGAGATGCCCACACAATGGTATAACGTACGTGCAGACATGAAGGTAAAGCCTGCTCCCCTTTTAAATCCTGAGACCTTAAAGCCCATGACCTACGAGGACTTACGTCCCGTATTCTGTGATGAGCTGATAAAGCAGGAGCTGGATGAGGATACCGCCTATATCGATATTCCTCAGGAAATTTTGGACTTTTACAAGATGTACCGTCCCGCTCCCCTGGTACGTGCGTATTGTCTGGAGAAGGCTCTGGATACTCCCGCAAAGATTTACTATAAGTTTGAAGGAAACAATACCAGCGGCAGCCATAAGCTCAACTCTGCCATTGCGCAGGCTTATTATGCAAAGAAGCAGGGCTTAAAGGGTGTTACCACCGAGACCGGTGCAGGTCAGTGGGGTACTGCTCTTTCCATGGCATGTGCGTACCTTGACCTTGACTGTAAAGTATTCATGGTAAAGGGTTCCTATGAGCAGAAGCCCTTCCGCCGTGAGGTTATGAGAACCTATGGTGCATCCGTAACCCCTTCTCCTTCCGAGACAACTGAGGTTGGACGCAAGATTTTGGCAAAATACCCCAACACCACCGGAAGCTTAGGCTGTGCAATCTCTGAAGCCGTTGAAGTGGCAACCAATACAGAAGGCTACCGCTATGTGCTTGGAAGCGTACTCAACCAGGTACTGCTCCATCAGTCCATTATCGGTCTGGAGACAAAGGCTGCCATGGACAAATACGGTATTGAGCCCGACATTATCATCGGCTGTGCAGGCGGCGGTTCCAACTTAGGCGGTCTGATTTCTCCTTTTATGGCTGAAAAGCTGAAAGGTAATAAAGACTACCGCTTTATCGCTGTTGAGCCCGCATCCTGCCCTTCCCTCACCAGAGGAAAATATGTATACGATTACTGCGATACCGGTATGGTATGTCCTTTGGCTAAGATGTACACCTTGGGAAGCGGATTCATTCCCTCCGCAAACCACGCAGGCGGACTTCGTTACCACGGCATGAACTCCGTATTATCCGAACTGTATCATCAGGGTATGATGGAGGCTGTATCCGTAGAGCAGACCAGCGTATTTGCAGCTGCCCAGCAGTTTGCTAAAATTGAAGGTATTTTACCTGCACCGGAGAGCAGCCATGCAATCCGTGTTGCCATTGATGAGGCTATGAAGTGTAAAGAAACCGGTGAAGAGAAGACCATTCTCTTTGGCCTTACCGGAACAGGTTATTTCGATATGGTGGCTTACCAGAAATTCAATGATGGTGTTATGAGCGACTATATTCCTACTGATGCTGATTTGCAGCAGGGCTTTGACGGACTTCCGGATATTATGCGTGCGCAATGAGCCATGCACAGATGAACACAATATGCCTGCCGTGAGCTTGCTCACAGGCGGGCATATTTGTGTTCACCTGTATACGGCGAATGCCGCGACACCGCGCAACTTGTTGCGAGGTTGTCGGCATGGCCCGTTCCAAACAAAATTGAAATTTGTTTATTTCTTAACTTGTTTCGCCCTCCACAAATGTGCTTGCTTTAATATTTTCTCAATTAATTCATGCTTTCCAGCCGTATAATTTCCCCGATCGTTTGCAAATTCCAATGCTAATTCTTTCTTTAAGTCATCGTACTCTTTTGCATATTCAGGAAATGTATTCAAATAATCTCGAAAATTTATATAGTTATTCCAAGCTATACTGTTCCATTCAACAACGTGGATGTGATGTGTGCGAAGGTCTTTTTCAAAATCTCCAATCACAAACAATAATTGCTCTTTCACATCCTCCTTCCGAAATATTATTCCATTTTCCTCCAACAATCCGATATAGGGCTTTATGTTATCTAAAGTCTTAACTCCTACAACAATATCAATAATCGGTTTTGCACATACATTTTGAATGGATGTGCTACCAACATGTTGAATATCAATAGCTATATCATTCAATAAAGATTTCAACAACATAATCGTTTTAGCTGCTACCTCTTCCCACAATGGCTGGTGAGGTAGTAATTCAACAGTACCTCTTTTCAAGCCAATCATCGCGATACCTCCATTAATCATTTTGTATTTACAGGGCTCCTCTCCGCCGTACCTCCTCCAACAGCTTCGGTTGAATGAGCGGATAGGTCCAATTCTCTACCACTTCATCGCATATAATGATTTTTTCAATTTCACTGTGAATCTCTTCAAAGGAAAAAATATCAGCTGTAAACAGCATTCCAAATGTTTCGTCGTTAAGATTTTCATTTGCACGTGTTTTCCCTTTGACTGAATATACACAAACCGGTTTTATGTCAAACTCTACCGCTCCCGTTTCCTCACGCAGTTCTCGCCTTGCAGTCTCTTCAATTGTTTCGCCCGACTCCCTATGACCTCCCGGTACTTCATAAGTATCTCTTTCTTTATGCTTGCAAAATACCCACTTACCGTTTGTCTTAGAGATAATCACTGCAAATTTTAAAAGGGAATCCTCTATTTCGTCATAGAAACGAACCTCAATCATACTGAATCCTCTCATTGTATCTTACGTTGTATCCTACCTTGCATACAATTCTTTTCTTGCATTTTCTAACTGCTGCGGTGAATAGGTTTGGGACAAAATCATACGTACAAACTCATCTTCCAAAGTCTGTAAACTTTTTTCATAAATACTTTGGAAGGTCTGCTCCCACTCATCGTAATCCCGACATAGTTCCTTATATTTATCAATCCCGTAGTTGTCTAGTAAAAACGCTGTGAATGCACCCATAATCGGATAGGATATCTTATCCTCAATGCCGTAAAAATACTCATCCGCTAAAATCATTAATATAGGCTTTTCATATTTCTCATCTTCTATGTACACACGTGTACATAGCTCATTCGGAATCCTCCACCACTCCTTGTCAAAATACATTGCAAGTCCTTCAAAAAGCGCAATGGAACCCGACCATGCACATTCACAGGAAATCGCATGTACGTCTTCATGGAAACCCACACACTTTACTTCTTCATTATACACTGCATAGATTGTCGGATTCTCCCGGTCTAAAAAAGTCACTCCATTTGTCTCATACTCAAAACCGCTAATCTCCATAACTTCTGTTCTTGTGTCACACAACCAATAGATTATCTTTTTCTCCGGTACAAATTTCAACTTATCTGTAATCTCTTTATAGCAACTCTCCTGTAATTCAATTACCTGTTGCAACTCCTTCTCTGCCACAGATCCTGTCTTGTAGTGAAAAGTATAATGTTCTGTTTCCACTTCTTTCCATACTGCTTCCACAATCGTTTCCTCCATTCACTTTATGCTCTTATCGCCCAGCGCATTTTGGTGCTCTTGGCACGGGAATTTCTGGCACACTCCTCAGCAGACGGGCGTATGAAGTCCCGAGCAATTTCCCTATATATACCGGCCTTCTCCAGTTCCTTAAAGGAGCGCTTCACCAAACGGTCTTCGCCGGAATGGAAGGTCAGAATCGCAACCCTACCGTTAGGTGCCAATACCTTGGGCAATTTTTCCAAAAAAGTATATAATACCTCAAACTCACTGTTTACATCAATACGAAGTGCCTGAAAGGTTCTGGCACAGGATTTTTTCACCGCTTCGGCACGCTCTGCCTTCGGAACATAACAAAGAGCCTGTTCAATCACCTCTCTCATATGGGTGGTTGTTTCAATGAGCTTTCCTTTACGAAACCACTTCATAACGGTAGCAGCAATTTCTTCTGCATAGGGCTCGTCCGCATTTTCCCTGAGCATTCCAGCCAATTCTTCTTCCGTAACTTCCTTCAAACGCTCAGCGGCACTGGTCCCTTTTTGTGGATTCATGCGCAAATCAAGAGGACCCTCTACCTTATAGGAAAACCCTCTGTCCGGATTATCAATCTGCATGGAAGATACACCCAAATCTGCCAACACAAAATCAAACTTTCTGCCCGTTTCTTTTACAACCAAGTCCATATCTGCAAAATTCTGTAAGCGAATCGTCAGAATCTCTTCTCCATATCCCTGCTTTGCCAAACGTTCCCTGGTCTTGGCAGACTCTATCGGGTCCACATCCAATGCATAGATATGTCCCTCTCCCTTTAAACACTCAAGCATGGCCTTCGTATGACCGCCATATCCCAATGTAGCGTCCAGACCCACCTGTCCCGGCTGAATCTGCAGAAACTCAAGTATTTCTTTGACACAAATTGAAATATGCATTCCGGCAGGCGTACTGCCTTTTTGAATAACCTTTTCAATGGTATCCGCATACTTTTCCGGATTATGTTCCTTATATTTTTCTTTATAGTTTCGCGGATGCGTCCCAGAGTAACGCACGCGGCGCTTATGGGGCTTTTCCTGTTCCGCACGATTTTCAAAATTAGGTTGTGTGTTATTATTCATCTTTGTCCCTTTCGTTATACAATCGTATTGGTATCTGCGAGAAATCTCAACATAAGTTCATTCACTTCCTTACACTTCTCAGTAGGAAAATGTGGGCCGTGTCCACTGTCTTTTATAATATGAACTTCTGCCTGTGTACAGATTTCCTTTATCTCTTCTAATCGTTCCCTTGAGGCAGCGGCATCCCTCTCTCCTGCAATTAACATCATGGGCATGGTAATTTTCTTCCATTCCTCTTTTGAAAGTCGGGGATGCATGCGCCAATCCTTTACTTCCTGTCTAAGGTACTCCTCAACGTTGCCGCCATGTGCCTGTGCATGACGATGCTTCATTGTCTCAATAAAATCCGTCTCTCCATTTCGCACCAAATTCTCCGGCTCATAGTCATCGGAATTCACCGTATCAATAACGCCGCCGTTTCCAATACTTATCAGGCTCTTCACTCTCTCCGGATGTTTGGCCGCAATATAATAAGCAACACCGCCTCCCGTACTATAGCCTATCAGATGTGCCTGCTTAATCCCCATACAATCCATAAATTTCACTATATCGTCCGCAAGACTCCCGGAATCCCACGTCAAATCCTCGCACACACTTCGCCCATGTCCTCTGAAATCCGGATAATAGCAATGATATCCTGCTCCTGAAAACGGCAAAATCTGTCCGCTGAACGCCAGAATTCCACGACTGTAAGCACTGTGCAAAAAAATGACAGGTTCTCCGTACCCAAACTCCTCATAAAACATGTTCAGATTATCAATTTGTATGTGTGGCATTTCTTTTCCTCCTAATACTAAGCCAACTCTTCTATGATAAAGCTTTCGTTTTTCAAATCGCAATAATATCGGCCCTTTTCCGCAGTAAATTTCAACACACAGTAATCCGGGTCTGTAACACCCTCTCTATAATAAATAATGTCACCTTTACTCCAAATTTCTCTCTTTATCCCTTCATCCTGTAACACTTCCATGGTACCTACCATCATAACTCCCACATACCGGAATATGCCCTTACGATAAAAATAGACACTCGCTTTGGGATTCTCCATGAATTGCTTTGCTCTTAATGAGGAAGTGTTCGTTGAAAAATAAAAGTGATTTCCCTCAATTTTCTTCGGTGCAAACATTGCCTTTATATTAGGATATCCTTCCGCGTCAACAGATGCTACCATCGCAAGCTTCTGTCTCTTAATAAAATCAAAAATGTGCTTTCTTGTCATCATACCCCTCCTCAAATGCTGTTAACGTATCCAGTACTTTAAACAAATACGTTTCAAACTCCTTTTGCTCCTTTTCCGTAAAACCCTGATAAAAAATCTCTCCCATCTTATCTGACATCATAGCAAACTCTTCCTCTAAAGATTTTGCATAGTCCGTGAGGGAAATAATGGTTTGACGGCGGTTATTGGGATTTACGGTTTTTACTACAATCCCCTTTTCTACCATCCCGTCAATTATAATTGACACTGTGTTTTTGGCAAGTGATGTTTCCTTACTGATTTCACTCATGAGCAAATTATCCTTTTTCCACAGTACAAACAAAATACGACCCTGACCACCACCGATTTCTATTCCTTTTTCATGCAGCAGTTTTTCAAAAATCCTATCCTGCAATTGCTTAATTCTTGAAATATAAAATCCGCCTCTTGTCTCCATTGCAAACCTCTCCAGCGCAAATACTTCTATATAGAACTATTTGCAGTATAACATATGCTTACATAATATGCAAGCATGCATTCTCTTTATTGTGAGGAAGCGACAACGTGCAGGGGAAGAGATACCATAATACAAGCAGTGCAATGTGAGCACGCCGGCACTTAGCGAGGTATGATGCGCAATACATTGCGCATTCGAGCTTAGTACCGCTGCGATGCGAACCTTAGCGAGAGCGTGCCTGCGGTGGTTATGGTATCTCTTCCCCTACATGTTATTTTTCATTACAAAAAAGAGGCTGCACACCGTGCAACCTCTTTACTCTGCATATATTATTACTGCTGTGCAACATCCTTCATGGAGAAGCTCATTCTGCCCATCTTGTCCTTGCCTAAGCAAACAACGGTAACCTTGTCACCTAATGTCAGAACATCCTCTACATGGTTGATTCTTTCCTTGGCAATCTTGGAAATGTGTACCATTCCCTCCTTACCGGGAGCGAACTCAACGAATGCACCAAATTCCTTAATGCTTACTACCTTGCCCTTGAAAATCTGACCTTCTTCAAAGTCTGTTGTAATAATCTTAATCATCTCAACAGCCTTGTCCATCATATCTTTATCGGTACCGCATACTGATACATTACCGTCATCGGTAATATCAATCTTAACGCCGGTACGTGCAATAATCTCGTTGATGGTCTTACCACGCTGTCCTACAACATCACCGATTCTCTCAGGATCAATCTGAATAGAGATGATCTTGGGAGCGTACTCGCCAACCTCGGGTCTGGGAGCTGCAATTGCAGGCTTCATGCAATTGTCCATAATGAACAATCTTGCTTCACGACATCTTGCAATAGCACCCTCAACGATAGGTCTGGTCAAACCGTGAATCTTAATATCCATCTGAATAGCGGTAATACCCTTGGTAGTACCGGTTACCTTAAAGTCCATATCTCCGAAGAAGTCCTCGAGACCCTGGATATCGGTAAGGAGTACAAAATCCTCATCAGCATCACCGGTTACCAGACCGCAGGAAATACCTGCTACCATAGCCTTGATGGGAACACCTGCAGCCATCAGGGACATACAGGATGCACAGGTAGATGCCATGGATGTAGAACCGTTGGATTCAAAGGTCTCGGATACGGTACGGATTGCATAAGGGAATTCCTCTTCGCTGGGAAGTACGGGAATCAATGCTCTCTCAGCAAGTGCACCATGACCGATTTCACGTCTTCCGGGTCCTCTGGAGGGCTTTGTCTCACCTACAGAGTAGGAAGGGAAGTTGTAATGATGCATATATCTCTTGCTTACTTCGTTCTCATCCAAACCGTCAATCTTCTGCTGCTCGGATAAAGGAGCCAAAGTACATACGTTACAAATCTGAGTCTGTCCACGGGTAAACATAGCGGAACCATGCACGCGGGGAATCAAATCAACCTCTGCTGCAAGAGGACGAATCTGATCGATAGCACGGCCATCGGGACGCTTGTGGTCCTTCAAAATCATCTTGCGGACAGTCTTCTTCTCATACTGGTATACAGCCTCACCTAAGATAGCAAGCCACTCTTCCTTCTCAGCAAAAGCCTCTTCCAGCTTTGCGGTAATCTGACGGATATTCTCCTCACGGGTCTGCTTGTCATCAGTAAATACTGCTTCCTCCATCTGCTCGGGAGTAACGATAGCCTTCATCTCCTCAAACATCTCAGCGGGGATTGCGCAGCTTGTATACTCATGCTTCTGCTTGCCAACCTCAGCAACAATCTGCTCGATAAATGCAATGATTGTCTGGTTGATTTCATGAGCCTTGTAAATAGCCTCAATCATCTTGTCCTCAGGCACTTCGTTAGCACCTGCTTCAATCATGATAACCTTTTCCTTGGTAGAAGCAACGGTCAGGTTCAAGTCACCGTTCTTCCACTGTTCCTGAGAAGGGTTCACAACAAACTCACCATCGATAAGTCCCATCTGAGTCATAGCACAGGGACCGTCAAAAGGAATGTCTGAAATGCAGGTAGCAATCGCAGAACCAATCATAGCAACAAGCTCAGGACGACATGCAGGGTCCACACTCATAACCATGTTATTCAGGGTAACATCATTGCGGTAATCCTTAGGGAATAAGGGACGCATGGGTCTGTCAATTACACGGCTGGTAAGAATTGCATTCTCACTTGCCTTACCCTCTCTCTTGTTAAAGCCTCCGGGAATCTTACCGACAGCATATAACTTCTCCTCATATTCAACGCTCAAAGGGAAAAAGTCAATACCGTCTCTGGGCTTCTCAGAAGCGGTTGCAGTACAAAGTACTGTAGTGTCGCCATAGTGCATAAATGCACAACCATTTGCCTGCTTACCCACACGGTTGATATCAACGCTTAAGGTACGGCCTGCAAGGTCCAATTTGTAAGTCTGATACATAATATCCTCCATTCCACCGTTTATACGGTTACTATTTATTTGGTAAAGGTGGAACAGCTGTCTCCGAAACTACTGAAAAAAACATGTACTGCTTTTGCACATATTCTTTTCAGCAATCTCGGGATATACATCTGTCCCGCCCAACCTTCAACTTGCAACTGCTTGTCCAAGCACAAATAAACAGCAAGCGGAGAGGTTGGAATACCCAACCTTGCTCCGCTAACGTTCTGCATTATTTTCTTAAGCCAAGCTTCTCAATAAGTGCACGATATCTCTCGATATCTTTCTTCTTCAGGTAATCCAAAAGACCACGTCTCTGACCTACCATCTTGAACATACCGCGACGGGAGTGGTTATCCTTGGGATTCTCCTTCAGGTGCTCAGTTAACTCCTGAATTCTTGCAGACAATACTGCAACCTGAACCTCAGGTGAACCGGTGTCGCCGGGTGTTCTTGCGAACTCGTTCATAATAGCTGTTTTCTTTTCCTTAGAAATCATTTTTCTTCCTCCTTAATTTAAAACCGCCTGACACTAAGACCGGGTCGGAGTCTCCCTTGTCCGAGCGTCGGCTAATCATACTTAGGTATCATAACATATTCTGTGCGGAATGTAAACCATAAAAATAAAATTTATAAAGAAAGACCACCAGTCTCCCGATGGTCTTTCATCTTAATCTTTTAATATTCTTACATACTTAACGGGAGTACGATAATTGTACTTACTAATCATAATACCGTTCTTAGGGCTGCTTGCGTGAATTACCTGATTGTTTCCTATGTACATGGTAACGTGATTAATCTTACCATCACTGTCCGCATAGAAAATCAAATCTCCGGGCTGAATCTCAGAAAAACTGATTTTGGTACCGGAATTTGCCTGGGAACCGGAGTAATGAGGTAATTTCACACCGAACTTCTTATATACACTGAGTACAAATCCGGAACAGTCAGCACCCTTTGTCAGACTAGTACCTCCCCATACATAAGGATTTCCCAAGAACTGCTTTGCATACTCTACCATCTCTACACGCACATCAGAAACGCCTTCACCATACAGAAGCTCTGTCATAGTAACTGCGGTATCAAGCTTCTCTTTTACCGTGACATACTCTGCAGAAACATATGCCTCCTGTCCATCTAACTCAATCTTAATCCAACCTTCTAAAGTTTCAACATAGTTGAGTTCCTCATCCTTGGGGACCTGAGTCAATACTTTACTCTGCTCAGAAGCTTCATCCCGAACATTCAAAGCATCCACATTAACTACTGCTACCGTACGCACTAATTCATTTGCCTTAAGCTTAGCATCCGGCCCTGTCAGCAAATAATCCATACTCACATAGCCCTCTACTTCGCCGGAGGTAATATGTGCCCAACCATCTTCCTCTTCCAAAATCTCGCAAGCGGCACCATTTTTCATCTTACCTACAAGCTTTCCTTTTGTAGAAGGAGTTTCGCGGACATTGAGATTGGCATCCTCCACATTGGCAATACCCAAATTGGTATATCCCCAAAGAGAACCCTCTGCTTCCTTGGCAATCTCCAAATACTCCTCAACAGAGAAATTGGTCTCCAAAAAAGAAGCAATTCCTGCAGAAGGAAGAATTGAAGCACTTACCTGTATAGGCTCCAGCGCCATACTAAGCACCAGTCCTGCGGCCAGTACAGCCGCTCCTCTATGCAATTTTCCATATATAGAATGACTTTTCATAATAAGTACCTTTATCACAAATCACAATATTGTTACAAAATTATTACACTGTGATTATACCGACACTTATCAATTCTGTCAACCTTTTCCTAAATTTTCTTTAAGAATCTTATTTTTTTGTTAATATTTACCATAATTATGCTTAATGCACAATCATATCCTCTTCCTCAGAATCCTTCTCTCCATCCTTGATTGCAAAGGCAATGTTGGTAGCATGGTCGGACACACGTTCCAAACCGGAAACCACGTCAGAGAAAATCATGCCAGCTTCAGGAGTACACTCTCCTCTGGTCAGCCTCTCCACATGAGCACGCTGCAGCTGTCTTTCCTTCTCATCCACGCTGTCCTCAAGTTCGATAATCTCCTGCATATGAGCTTCATCACTTCTTGCAAACATATCGATGGAATACTGAATAATCTTATTTACCATCTCCAGCATTTCTCCCAACTCTTCCTGGGCAACCTTACTGATGGAAATGCCTTCCTCTTTGCGTTGTCTTGCAGCATCAGCCACATTCTCCGCGTGGTCACCGATTCTCTCGATATCATTTACCACATGGAACAGAGCTCCGATACTCTTCAAGTCCTCTATGGGAAGGGTAGTCTGGTTGATTTTTACCAGATAATCCGTGATTCCGTGATTTAAGAAGTTGATATTCTTCTCTACTTCATATACCTCGTTAATATCCTCTTCGTCCAGAGTAATCAGTGCATTCATGGCACGGTTTAAGTTTTCGCTTGCAAGGGATGCCATGCGCTCCAACTCATTTACTACCTCAACCACTGCTGTTGCCGGATTGAATACCACCTTTTCACCAATATATTTTAACTGATAGCTCTCACGGTAATTAATCTTCCTATCCTCGCCGGGTACACATAAGCATGCCAGCTTCACAATCAGCTTAGAGAACGGGAACAGAATTACTACCTGGAATACCTTAATAATCGTATGTGCATTTGCTACAAATCTACCATTATCGGATGATATGGACTGAATCAGATTTACCACATGGTCCTGAGCAACAAGCAGAATAATATACATAATAAATGTACCGATTACATTAAACCAAAAATGAATCAATGCCGCTCTCTTCGCATCCTTTTTACCGGACAGGGATGCCAAAAGTGCCGTAGCACAGGAACCGATATTACAGCCCATAATGATGTACAAAGTAATCGGAAGTGCAAGCAAATCCTGTGTCGCAAGCAAAAGGACAATACTTACCGTTACGGAAGAACTTTGAATAATGGAGGTAAGCACAAGTCCAACCAAAGTTCCCAAAAACGGATTCGTAAGGGAACCAAGCAGATTAACAATCATTGGCTCTTCCTTCATTCCTGCCATGGCCTGAGACATGGTACTTAATCCCACAAACAGAATGCCAAAACCAATAAATACCTCAGCAACCTTTCTCACACTGGGTTTCTTAACAAACATTACTACTACTACACCTGCTAAAAGAATTGCAGGTGCATATTCTGACAAATTAAAGGAAATCAGCTGCGATGTAACGGTCGTACCGATATTAGCACCAAAAATAACTCCTGCTGCCTGGAACAGATTCATCAGACCGGAGTTTACAAAACTGACAACCATAACGGTACATGCTGAGGAAGACTGTACAATACCCGTAAAGATAATACCTACCAGCATACCCATAAAACGGTTGTTTGTGAAGATTTCCAAAATGCGTCTCAGTTTAGCACCGGCAACCTTCTCAATGGAATCACTCATCTGGCTCATACCGAATAAAAACAGACCCAGACCACCAGCCATCTTTAATATAATCTCTGCACTCATTTTCTTATCCCTTCGCTTTACTTTTGTATTTTCCCTTCATTCAATTCAATATTTTACGGGAAAAGCCAAAAACTTACAATATCTTTTTATGTAATTTACATACTTTTTACATAGAAGTGCTGTGGCACTTTGCGTGAAGGGAAGGGGGCAGGCCAGGGAGGGGATACCATGACAAAAGCAGTGCATTCTGAGCACGCCGGTCCTAAATCGTCGCTCGGCAGCGACGATTATGAGAGAATCGCTTCGCAATTCTCCTTAACACACACTACGTACTCGCGCATAGCGAGAGCGTGCCTGCAGTGTCATGGTATCCCCTCCCTGGTCTGCTCCCCTCCCTTTACGTAAAAAGCCCTGTAAACGATTACTCCTCTCGTTTACAAGGCTTTACAATTACTTCTTTTTCCGACTATCAATGCAAATAATTATTTTAATTATAACAAAATATACCCCCATTACAATTGCAATGACTATCATTTTTTCGATACCTGTTATAGCCGCTATTATTTCACTAATGCCGATAACAATCATTGTAAGTCCCAGTATTATCAGCCTAAACAGTATCCTTTTCTTCATGCATATTACCCCTTGAACTCCGAAATTATTTAAACTAATTTATCAATTTCGGTCGCTCTTATTAATTGAATCAATCCGCAATTAATGCAACAGAAACAAGTTACAGAACTTCTTTTGGGTTTCATTTTTCCAAGTTCTCCCTTAGGATAAAAAGCTATTCCATTCATTCCTGCCATTTTTCCTTCGATTAACTCTCCACCACATTTTTCACATCTTTCTTCCATTCTGCTACACTCCATAATAAATTGATATCCCTGCTCTTCTATGATTGAATCCGCCTCTTACGTATAAACCACCCCAAAAACAATAGTACCAATGCGATAACCGCAACCCAAAATCCTGAGTACCAGATATTTGCAAATTCTACCTTGAACAACCATCCGCAAACATAAAGTGTCAGTGTTCCTGCTCCGGTAAAGACTGCCAGAAGCAGAATGCCTAAAATCAGATATCGCAATCCCTTCAATACTATCGTTTTCATACTGTAACCTTTCTTTACGCCTTCTTTTTCTTTCTTGTAAGTCTTTCCTTCAAGGTCTTACCCTTGTAGAATACTTCGTTCTTGTACACGCGTCCTGCAAGCAATGCCAGAATCAGCGTTGAAACAAGTAAGATTAACATTTCTACAAAGCCAATCCAAATATTTACATTTCCTACCAAAATGTCCGCAGGAAGCTTGAATGCACTGGTGATGGGAATCACTCTGACAATACCGTCAAGCAAAGGACTTTCTTTCATCGGAACAAAGTATGATACATAGAAGCCTACCAACAAAATTAATGAAAAATAGCTCATTACCTGGGAAAGCTCTTCTGCCTTGCTTGCAAAGGATGCCACAAGGCTTGCAATCATGCAGTAGAACAGGAAACCAAGGAAAAGTGTTACAAGACCAAGGATTGCTGCACCGATACTGAAAGCTGAACTTCCCTCTGCACTGCCAAGCAGCTTAAATACTTCCAACAAAACATTGTTATACTCTGTATAAATGTAGTTGCCTGCCACAAAATGTCCCAGAAAAAATCCTACTACCAGAGATGCAATCCATACCGTTATCTGAATAATGGCAGATACTGCAATGGCAGATACCTTACCAAGAATCAAACCGTAAGGTCTTGTCAGCGTGAGAATCATCTCCATCAGTTTGGAGGATTTCTCGATGCTTACTATATTACCGATACTCATACCGTAGGACATTACCATAAAGAACATAAACGCGATTACCAGCATGGGAAGTAACATGGTTACAAGCTCTTCTCCGATACTCTTCTCCTGCTCTCCCGCATCAAGCTCTGTGGTCTTTACATTACTCATTGCTACTACCAGATTCTCCATAGGGATACCGGAGGATAACAGCTTACTCTGCTCCATGGAAAGCATCAGCGCATCACACAAGTTTTCTGCCTCACCTTCACTTACCACACATCCGTAAGGAAGTATCGCCATCAGCAAATAGCTGTCTTCTTCGTGCGTAATCTTTAAAATGATATCATTGGGAGCCCCCTCACCAAGTTCCTTTGCCAAGGTCTGTACATCCTTGTCAGTACTCTCAAAAGTCACATCAGGGAATTTCTCTGCCTGTGTCTCCTTAAAGCCATCCAGATACAACACAGCAAGTTCACTTTCATCCACTAAATATACCTTTGCAATAGGAGAAACTTCGTTTGCCTCATCCTTTTGTACCAATGCCATAATCACGCTGATTGCCATACCGATAATCAGTAAAAGCACTGCCAAAATAATGGTTAATGATTTATATTTCTTGTCTGTTCCCTGCTTGAAGGTGAAGGAAAAGACATCTTTCCAGCCGTAAAACAATCCCTTTTTCATGCCTGTTTCTCCTCCTTTACTGCAGTCTTTTTCTTTGTCTTTGCAAGCATAATAATATCCTTTGTCTTAAGCACCTTGCCGTTGTGGAAAATCAGAGATTCGTATACTCTGGAAGCAAAGAAGAACAATGCTACCACAATCACCCACAAAATCACAAGGCCAATCAGTGTATAACCGATTCCGATATTACCCAAAAGCAGATTTGCAGGGGTAATAAAGGGAGCTGATAACGGGAATATGCAGAAGATGGTGGTAAGAAGCTCACTTCTGGAACCATTCAGCTGCATAATGCAGAGGAAAATACCCATATAGGAACCTACAACCAGCATCATATTTAGGGTCTTGAGGCCTTCTGCCATCTCCTCTATCTTGCTGACAGACGCACCTGCCACTCCTGCAAGAATACTGAAGAACAACACACCTGTAAGAATAAATACAATTGCGATCAAAATAGTCAAAGGATTTACCTGTGACAGCAGTCCTGCCACTTCTCCTGCCTGGTCCATTGTTTGGGAAAGACTGTCAAAACCGAAAATCAAACCGTTAACAATGCAGGAAACCACATAACTTATAATAATAGCACCAAACTGGATAGCTACCATCAGAAGACTTGCTAAAATCTTACCGATAATGAGTGCCAGGGGACGTACATTAATCATAAGATACTCCACAACTCTGGTAGATTTCTCCGTAACTATAGAGTTTGCAATACTACCGCTGCTGAAGTTTACAATCAGCATAACAATCATAAGTCCTCCCAGCAGTACAAAGTACTCTGTCATGGAGATACCCTCTTCCTTCACCTGCTCAGGTGCAATCTCTCCGGTTTCTGTAGTGTCCTTAACCTTGGTCGTCACTTCCTGATTAATAAATGCAAGCTGTTCCTCCGTAACATCTACCGCACGAAGCTTTGCCTCCGTAAAGAAATTAGTAAAATCATCTGTAAGCAGATTGTAATCATCGCTCTTAATATCTGCATCTGCGGACTTCACATAAGTTATACTGAAATAACCTGTTTCTTCATAAGTGATATGTACTGCAACTTCCGTACTGTCTTCGCTCTCTTCCAGCTTCTTGGTATGTTCATCAAATTTGCCGGCATCACCGGATACAATCTTTACATCCCGATATCTCTCATCTGCAAGCGCCTGCGCATAATCAATGTTAAGACCGGATTCATCATATACGGTTACCGTGGAAACACCGGACTTTTGCGGTCCTTCGTCCTTTGACAAGCTCTGAATCAAAGAGATTACCGGCATAGACGCTAAGGTAAGGATACACATAAAGATGATGAATCCCTTATATGCCTTCTGTTTCGTTCCCTGTTCAAAGGCGAATCGAAAAACCTCTCTCCATCCTGTAAAATCACTCTTCTTCATTCTGTGTTCCTGCCTTTTCTACAAAAATCTCGTGCAATGAGGGCTCACGGAGTTCAAACTTCACAACCTGCTTGTTATTAGCCAGAAGATCCTTTAAGAAGTCTGTTGCCTGTGCCTCACCGGTTACCTTGTACTGTGTACCGTCAGGTGTCTGGGTGACAACGGGAAGTCCGTGTTTCTCTGCAATATCATTAAATGCCTGGTCGCATTTTACAAACATATTTACGCGGCCGTAGCTTTTCTTAATCTCATTTAAGTTACCCTGAAGCACTGCCTTACCACGATTCAAAATAGTGATATCCTCGCAGAACTCCTCGATGGTAGCCATCTGATGGGAAGACATAATCAGGTATTTGCCTTTCTCCATCTCTTCTCTTATGATACCCTTAAACAAATCGGTATTTACGGGGTCAAGACCACTCAAGGGCTCATCCAGAATCAAAAGCTCAGGGTCGGAAAGAAGTGCAGCCATCAGCTGAATCTTCTGCTGATTACCCTTGGAGAGCTGGTCTGCCATCTTAGGCTTCTCCTTCTTTTTGCCCTTAACAGCCTTGGGATACAGATACTCTTCCACCTCAAGACGCTTTGCCCAGTAAGCAATTCTCTCCTTTGCAACCTTTCTGGATACTCCCTTAAGCTTTGCAAAGTAAAGCAGCTGATCCATCAGCTCATACTTGGGATAAAGACCTCTCTCCTCTGCCAAGTATCCTACATTCATATTCATGGCATCCATGGGCTTACCGTTCCAAAGGATTTCTCCGCCATCCTTTGCAAGCATACCCAAAATCATACGAAGGGATGTGGTCTTACCTGCACCGTTGGTACCAAGCAGTGCATACACACCCGGCTTCTCCAATTTAAATGACAAATTATCTACTACTGTTTTGTCTCCATATTTCTTTGTTAAATTCCTAACTTCCAGTGACATATTCGTCCTCCTTTTATTACTGTATTAGCGGTTTAATACAATAATACATAAGTATTCATAATTTGTCAACAAAAAAATTTGCACGATATTAAAATTTATCGTGCAAATCTTTATAAATCATATTCCTTACCTTCTTCTATATCCCGAAAAAGCTGCATTTTCAAGGCTTCCACGCTTTCAAACCGCCTCTCCGGACGTTTGAATTTTAACAGGGATATTTCTACATACTCCCCGTATATTTCCTCATCAAAGTCATACAGATAGGTCTCTACCCCACAGATATGCTCCTTTGTCACAGTGGGCTTATAGCCGATATTACTGATTGCCCTGTACTCTTTTCCGCCATATCGTACCTTTGCATAGTACACCCCGTTTGGAGGTAACAGCTTCTTTTCATCCGGCAAAAGATTGACGGTGGGAAACCCCAGATTTCTTCCCAGCCGCTTTCCATGCACCACTTCGCCCACAAGCATATAGGGCATATCCAGATATTTGGAAAGCTCTTCCATATCTCCCTGTTCCAAAAGCTCCCTTGCATATGTGGAGCTTACTACTTTCCCTCCCACGGATACCTTATCAATGGTTTCCACCGTAAAATCAAGTTTTTCCTGAAGAGAATGCAACAGAGCGGCATTTCCCTTTCCGCCTGCGCCAAAGGACAAGTCCGTCCCTGCACAAATGTAAGCTGCCTGCAGACTGTTCTTTAAAACCTCCTCCGCAAAAGCTTCAGGTTCCATGGACGCGCTCAGCTCTGTCATAGGGAACTCAACCACTACATCAATTCCCATGCGTTCAAACAACAGGTACTTTTCTTCTCTCGTTGTAAGCTCCCGTCCGTCCGACCATCCGAAGAATACAGCCGGTGCCGGGTCAAAGGTAAGCACGCAGGCCTGCAGCCCATGCTCCTTTTTACAGATAATTTCTGAAAGCAGCCTTCTGTGTCCCTTGTGTACACCGTCAAATTTGCCGATGGCTACCGCAGTTTCCTTATCCAATTTTAAATCCTTGGTATATGTTACTATTTCCAACTATATTTCCTCATTCTAAAAACATTTTTACAGGCTTGTACCAGTGCCTGTCCGGAGCATACGCATACACGCCCATAAAGCGGTTATCATCCCGAAAAACCTTTACCCACTGCCCTATCTCATAGGTTTTGTTCTCCACTGTCTGGGAGGGATAAAAGGAATTACCGTTATCGATAAGCTTCCGAAACTCCTGCTTTACATGAAGCATGGGACAATCCTCAAAGGCACTCTCCACCGGAAAGAGAATTTCTTCCAAACGTCCTTCATCCCGAATTTTCTCAAGCTCTGACAGCGTATACGCATCCTCTATGGAAAATCCTCCTACGCGGGTGCGCTTAAGACTTTTCATGGTACCACCACAGCCCAGTTTTTCTCCGATGTCAGCACAAAGCGTACGGATATAGGTACCCCTGGAACATGCCACACGCATCTTTATCACAGGAAGACTGATTTCTAATATCTCAATATCCAAAATCCTTACAGGACGTGCCTTCCGTTCCACTTCCTTGCCTTCTCTGGCAAGCTCATACAGCTTCTTGCCATCCACCTTGAGCGCCGAATACATAGGAGGAACCTGCATATAATCACCTATAAAGCTAAGTACCGCTTCTCTGACCGCTTCCTCCTGTACGTTTACCTCGCGCTCCATCAAAACCGTGCCGGTGGTATCCTGAGTATCCGTTGTCACGCCAAGTAAAAGCTCTGCAACATATTCTTTATCCTTGTCTGTCAGCATATCGCAAAGCTTCGTTCCGCTACCTAAGCATACAGGAAGTACTCCGGTTGCCTCAGGGTCTAAGGTTCCCGTATGACCTATTTTTTTCTGCCTGCAAATGCCCCGCATTTTTGCTACTACGTCATGGGAGGTAAAGCCGGCTTCCTTGTATATATTGATAATACCGTTTAACATGCTTGTTTATTCCTCTGTCGTATTCTTAAGCTGTTCCTCGATATGCAGGGAAAGATTATTCACGCAATCATGGAAGGTACCCTTCATGGTACATCCTGCAGCTCTGGCATGACCGCCACCTTTAAAGTAAGATGCCACCTTTGCCACATCCACCTTCTCATTGGAACGCATACTCACCTTGTATTCCAGGCAGTCCGTCTCGTACATAAAAATGGCACAATCCACGCCCTTAATATTTCTAAGCTGATTTACAATACCATCCAAATCCTTGGGACCTACCTCATAAAAGCCCATGGTCTTTTTATCTACTACACTGACAATACATCTGCCATCCATAAATCGTACACTCTCCATCAGCGCACGTCCCATAATCTGTGTCTGGACATAAGTCCTCTGGTAAAAGGTTTCCTCTATCAATCCGGGAAAATTAAAACCATAACTAATCAAATGTGCAGCTGTCGTAAGGGTTTCGGGTCTTACATTGGAATACTGGAACACTCCTGTATCATGAATAATACCGATATAAAGTGCCATCGCCATATCCCTATCCAAAAAATTCTTATCCATCAAATCATAAAGTACCTCACAGACAGAACCGACCTCAGGTCTTACTACACTTATGTCTCCACAGCCCGCATTGCTTATATGATGGTCAATATTGATTTTCTTATTTGCTCCCTCAAAATATTTCTGTGCCTCGCCCAAACGTTCTGCACCGCAGTCCAGAGCAAAAAACACATCAAAGGGCTCTTGCTCCTCAAAGGTACTGTCTATCAATTCATATCCCGTAAGCTCTGAAAAAATATCTGCGGGCTTTTCCAAAAACACGATAACCTCCGCATCGGGAAGCGCCTTCTTTAAATATTGCCACAATGCAAGGCATGAACCTACACAGTCACCGTCAGGTCTGATGTGACCGCTGATACCGATTCTCTTTGCATTCATACATTCCTGCAGTATGTTCATAAAAACCCCGCCTTTCTTATTTCACTTATCTTCATTCGTGTAGCACCTGTTAGTGTATGAGGGGCCAAACCACACAAAAGGATACTGTCTGTGCGAATTATGCGCTACGGAGAGAAGACTCAGGTCATCTTTGGAAGCCAATCTTCCTAAGATGACCATAAATTGAGGCTTCTCGCAGTGCTTTGCGCATTCTGAGTCACAGCAGTACCTTTTGCGCGGCTTGGCAACTAAAATACACCAACAGGTACTGCATCATGAAACATTAGATAAAAAGCCTCCCCCGGGAGGCTTTTATCAACATATGCGATTAATCTTCCACATTTTCTTCCGGCAGAGCTTGCTCTGCCTGTGCATGGTCTGTCTGGGCCTGCTCGTCCTGTGCGATAACCTCGTCAATCTTGTGGGACATATTCACACCATACTCAATGGACTGATCCATCACAAAGGTAATTTCCGGCGTATTGCGCAGGTTGATAGTCTGGGCAAGCTTTCTCTTGATAAAGCCTTCCGCACTTTTCAGTCCCTGAAGTGTCGCCTCTCTTACCTCTTCGCCGCCAAGCACACTAATCCATGCCTTACAGCTCTTTAAATCCGGTGCCACCTCTACAGCCACCACGCTTGTCCAGGGACTGATCCGGGGGTCTTTAATTTCCCCTCGGATAATCTCTGCAAGTACGCGGTGAACTTCTCCGTTGACACGGGTATTCTTCACACTATTTTTTCTCATTCTATCTTGGTACCTCCACCATGATATAAGCCTCTACAATATCAAGCTCCTGCATCTGGTCAAAGCCTTCAAATACAAGACCGCACTCGAAGCCTGCCTTTACTTCCTTTACATCGTCCTTGAAACGCTTTAAGGATGCCAGCTGACCTTCAAATATCTGGTCGCCCTCACGGGTAATGCGTACCTTACAGCCTCTCTGGAATACACCGTCAAGCACATAGGAACCTGCAATGTTTCCGATAGCGGATGCCTTGAATATCTGACGCACCTCTGCATGACCGATAACCTTCTCCTCGAATACGGGATCAAGCATACCCTTCATGGCAGCCTCCACATCTTCAATTGCCTGATAGATAACCTTATACAATCTTACATCCACGCCTTCACGCTCTGCGGTAGCCTTTGCAGTCACATCGGGTCTTACATTGAAGCCGATGATAATCGCATTGGATGCACTTGCCAGAGTAACATCAGACTCATTGATGGCACCTACTCCGCCGTGGATACACTTAACTACTACTTCATCATTGGAAAGTCGAAGTAATGACTGCTTTACAGCCTCCACGCTTCCCTGAACATCGGCTTTGACAATCAGGTTAAGCTCCTTCAAATTACCTTCCTTAATCTGGGAGAACAAATCATCCAAGGACATCTTGGACTTGGTCTCCTCCAGCATCTTCTCCTTATTCTGAGCAAGGTAAGTCTCTGCAAAATTCTTTGCAGTCTTATCGTTGTCATGAGCAATAAATACTTCACCTGCACTGGGAACATCGGACAAGCCCAAAATCTCTACCGGCGTGGAAGGACCGGCTTCTTTTACTCTTCTGCCCTTGTCATCTACCATTGCTCTAACCTTACCGTGACATGCTCCTGCAGAGATAAAGTCTCCCACATGCAACATACCCTTCTGTACCAGTACGGTTGCCACGGGACCACGTCCCTTGTCAAGCTCTGCCTCAATAACCAGACCTCTTGCACGTCTCTTAGGATTGGCCTTGAGCTCCAGAATATCTGCAGAAAGCAGAATCATCTCCAAAAGCTCCTCAATACCTTCACCGCTCTTTGCAGAAACAGGTGCAAATACAGTGCTGCCACCCCAATCCTCGGGAATCAGCTCATGCTCGGAAAGCTCCTGCTTTACACGGTCAATGTTTGCTGAGGGCTTATCAATCTTATTTACTGCTACGATAATTTCAATACCTGCTGCCTTAGCATGGTTTATTGCCTCGATGGTCTGAGGCATAACACCGTCGTCTGCAGCAACTACCAGAATTGCAATATCGGTTGCATTTGCACCACGCATACGCATAGCGGTAAATGCTTCATGTCCGGGTGTATCCAGGAAGGTAATCTTTCTGTCACCCACATTTACAGTATACGCACCGATGTGCTGTGTAATACCGCCTGCCTCCTTATCGGTGACATTCGTCTTACGGATAGCATCCAAAAGGGAGGTCTTACCATGGTCAACGTGACCCATTACGCAGATAACGGGAGGTCTCTCTACAAGATTCTCCTCTACTTCTTCATCCTCTTTAAGAAGCTCTTCAATTACGTCAACCTTGATCTCCTTCTCACACAGAATCTCGTATTCCATAGCGATATTCTCTGCATCCTCATAGGAAATCTCCTGGTTAACGGTTACAATCTTGCCTTCCATAAACAGCTTCTTTACAATAGCGGAAGGCTGTATCTTCATCTTATCAGCCAAATCCTTGATAGTGATGGTCTCCGGAAGTACAATAACCTTGATAACCTCCTCAACTACCTCTTCCTTCTTCTTTTCAGGCTTGATGAATCTGCCGGGCTTGTTCTTTAAATTCTCGTCCTCTTCATACATCAAGTCCTTCTTGTTGCGCTTATCCTTCTCTTGGCTTAAACGTCTCTTGTCCTCACCGCTCTTCTTCTCAATATCCTTAACGGGCGCTGCATCTCCGCCAAAATTCTTGGAGGCTTTGTTGTCTCTGTCTCTGAACTGACCGCCTCTGTTATCTCTGCCGTCTCTGCCATCACGTCCATCCTTACCGTCACGTCCGCCGCCGTTAAAGCCACGTCCGCCGCCTGCATTATTACCGAAACGACGGTCTGATTGACCTCCTTCAAAGCCGGGTCTTGCAGGTCTGTTGTTAAAGCCTCCCTGTCTGTCTCCCTGAGGTCTGTCTCCCTGTGGCCGATTACCCTGAGGTCTGTCGCCCCTGTTTGCATTCTGATTAAATCCGGGACGGTTTCCTCTGTCACCCTGAGGGCGCTCACTCTGGGGTCTGTCACCCTGCGGGCGATTACCCTGCTGACGATTGTCAAAGCGGTTATCTCTTCCGGGTCTTGCCTGAGGCTGACCTGACTGAGGTCTTGTCTGCTGTTCTCTTGCCACCTGCTCTGTCTGTACCTTCTCCACCTGCTCAGGTACCTCCTGAATGGGACGCTTAGGCTGCTGCTTCTGCGTATCAGGAACCATCTGTACACTGGGTGTAGGGGAAGGAGGTGTCAAGGGCTTAATGGGACGTACGGGTGCCTGTGCCTGAGGTCTGTTACCATTCATTCCACCCTGAGGGCGCTTCTGCTGTCCCTGTCCCTGAGGGCGCTGCTGATTATTGCCGGAGTGCTGTCCGGGCATTTTAGAGTTCTGGGGATTACTTACGAAGATAATCTTCTTTTTCTTCTTGGGTGCCTCCTCAGAAGCCTCCTCCTTTACGGGTTCAGCTGCCTTCTTTTCCGGAGCAGGTGCAGGCTTTTCTTCCTTCTTCACGAAAGCCTTTCTGACCATCTGCGCAACATCCTCCTCAACAGAGCTCTGTGCAGCCTTTGCTTCTATTCCTTTCTCCTGTAAAAAGCTCAATATATCTTTACTTTGCATTCCTAATTCTTTTGCGAGTTCATGTACCTTTATTTTCGCCATGCTTTCCTCCATTTCTGCCTCCTGCGGCATCTTACCTGTTTTCCAGTTGTGTGATAATTGCATTTGCTAAGCCTTCATCGCACACACCCACCGAAGACCGCAGGTCCTTTCCGATTGCCCGACCTAAATCTTCCTTTGTTCCATACTCATATACCGGAATCTCATAAAAAGAACATTTATTGTGAAACAACTTTTTGGTATTGTCTGAAGCATCCTCCGCTATGATGACTACCATTACATCACCGCACTTTACCGCATCAATTGTCTGGAATTCACCACTCACCAGATTTTTTCCTCTCATCGCCAATCCCAATAATGCCAATACTTTATTCTGCTTCAATTGTGTCAAACTCCTTTTCCAATTCCTCATACACCTCGGCAGGTATACTGATTTTAAAGGAGCGCTCCAGGCCCTTGTTTTTTCTGGCTGCCTGCAAACATGCAAGGCTTTTACAAACATATGCGCCTCTTCCGTTCTTTTTGCCTGTTACATCCAGACAAATTTCACCTTCCGCGGTCTTTAAGACTCTCATCATTTCTTTTTTGCCTTTCATCTCACCGCATCCAACACATTGTCTCAAAGGAATCTTTTTAGCCATTGCAAATCTTACTCCTCATAATCTTCTTCGTAATCATCTTCATAGTCATCATCGATATAGTCTTCGTAGCGGAAGCCTTCTGCATCCTTTGCCTGAGTCTCAGACTTAATATCAATCTTGTAGCCTGTCAGTCTTGCTGCCAGTCTTGCATTCTGTCCTTCCTTACCGATAGCCAGTGACAGCTGATAATCAGGAACGACTACCTTTGCAGTCTTCTCATCAGGATCTGCAAATACAGCTACAATCTTTGCAGGAGACAGCGCATTCTGAATCAGATTACCGGGGTTCTCGTCCCAGTTTACAATATCAATCTTCTCGCCGCGAAGCTCTTCCACGATTGCATTTACTCTGGCACCGTTCATACCTACACATGCTCCCACTGCATCCACATTGGGGTTATTGCTCCAAACGGCAATCTTGGTACGGCTTCCGGCCTCTCTTGCGATACTCTTAATCTCTACGGTACCATCCTTTATCTCGGTAACCTCAGACTCAAACAGTCTCTTAACAAGTTCGGGATGAGTACGGCTTACATTGATTCTGGGTCCCTTGGGAGTGCTCTTAACCTCAAGCACATATACCTTGATACGCTCTGTGGGACGGAACACCTCACCCTTTACCTGCTCATTCTCAGTCAGCATGGCATCCGCCTTACCTAAATTAATACTGATATTCTTACCGATATAACGCTGAACCACACCGGTTATCACATCCTTTTCCTTCTCGAAATACTGGTTATAAATAACACTTCTCTCTTCCTCACGGATTTTCTGCAAAATAACGTTCTTTGCATTCTGTGTGGCAATACGTCCAAACTCCTTGGACTTAATCTCTACATTTAAGATATCACCAACCTGTACCTTCTTGGAAAGCTCCTTGGCATCATCAAAGGCAATCTGCAGGCAATCGTCCTCTACCTCCTCAGCGGTAGCAACAACTTCCTTTTCTGCATATACCAGAAAATCACATGTTTCACGGTTGATTTCAACCTTTACGTTATCAGCCTTACCAAAATGGTTCTTGCAGGCTGTCATCAAAGAATTCTCAATCGCTTCAAACAGTGTCTCTTTGCTGATTTCCTTCTCCTTTTCTAAAATGTCAAGTGCCTCCATTAATTCCTTGTTCATCATTTCCTCCATTTCCGGCGCTTACGCCTGTCATTTTCCTTTAGAAATCTATCGCTAATCTTATCAGTGCTATTTCTGCCCGATTAAAAGTTCGCGGTGCATTCTCTTCCATAATGGTAATACTTTCCTCATCAAAGCTCTCCAAAGCACCCGCAAATTCCTTGCATTTATCAATGGGCTTAAAAAGCTTGACTTCCACTTTCTGTCCGATGCTCTTCTGCAAATGCTTATCCCTCTTTAATGTTCTTCCAAGTCCCGGACTGCTGACCTCCAAAATGTAGGCATCCGGTATGAAATCCTCTTTATCCAGAGCTTCTGAAAGTGCCCTGCTTACATTCTCGCAGTCGATAATGTTTACACCCTCCGGCTTGTCGATGTAGGCACGCAGGTAATAATCACTGCCTTCCTTTACATACTCCACATCGTAAATCTCAACACCAAATTTTTCTGTGATTGGCAAAAGAAGCTGTTCGCACTTTGCCTCATAGGTTTCCCGTTTTGACATGTAAATCCTCCGTTTTGACAAATAAGAAAGAGTGGCGCGCGTCCACTCTTACTCTAGTATCATTATTAAGCTATAATGTAGTATAGTACCAATTTCTTTATATGTCAAGGGGTATTTTACATCCTCTCAGGTGCAGAGAATCCCAAAACATCAATACAGGTCTCCAGCACATCTCTTGTAAGAGCAAGCAGTGCAATCCAGCCCGCCTTCTTCTCTTTATCCTCCTCAGTAAGGATCTTGGTCTCATGATAAAAATGATTGAAGGCATTTGCCAAATCATAGATATATGCACAAATCTTATGAGGTGCCGCCTCGTCACAAGCTGCCTGCATCATGGCATTAAACTGCGCAAGCTGCATCATCAGTGCCTTCTCGGAATCGTTTACTGCTTCCTTAAGAACAGCCTCTGCTACCTTACCACCCTGCTCTGCATATTTTGCCAAAATAGATTTGATACGCACGATAGTATACAAAATATACGGACCGGTATCTCCCTCAAAGGAAGTAAATCTCTCAATATCAAACACATAATCCTTGGAGGCCTGATTGGATAAATCACCGTACTTAAGCGCAGAGATTGCCACCATATCCGCAACCTGCTTTGCTTCCTCCTCGGGCATATCGCGTCCCTCCAAAATCTTGCGGTACATTTCTTCCCTGGTCTCACTGATGAGATTCTCCAGACGCATAACGCCGCCGTCCCTGGTCTTGAAGGGCTTTCCGTCCTTGCCGTTCATGGTACCGAAGCCAATCCAGAGAAGCTTGGTATCCTCAGTTACCAGCTTGGTTTTTCTCGCACAGCGGAATACCTGGTCAAAATATAAATCTTGACGCTTATCGGTCAGATAAATCAATTCATCGGGCTGATACAGCTTCATACGCTCCATAATGGTAGCCAAATCTGTGGTATTATAAAGAGAAGCTCCGTCTGATTTTAAAATCATACAGGGAGGCACTTCCTTGGTGTCGGTCTCTTCCTTCACATCCACCACCAGCGCACCGTCACTGATATAAGCATAGCCCTCTTCCTTCATGTATTTTACCATATCGGGAATCAGGTCATGCACATCACTTTCGCCCTTCCAAAGGTCAAACTCCACGTTCAAACTGCCGTAATTCTTCTTAAGGTCAGTGACAGATACATCCAAAATATGCTTCCAAAGGGCGCGATAACCTCTCACACCACTCTGTAACTTAAAGGTTGCCTCCATAGCACGTGCCTTGTACTGCGGGTCCTCCTTGGACTTTGCACTTGCCGCAGGATAAATTTCCTCCAATTCAGAAATAGTGAAAGGTGCCTCTGTGGGATATTCTCCCTCAAAGCTATCATCAAAATAAACCAAATCCGGCTGTCTGTCCTGCACACCGGTGATAACCAGACCCATCTGCAGGCCCCAGTCGCCCAAATGCACATCGCCGATTGCCTCATGTCCCGCATAACGGTAGATACGCTTGATACTCTCACCGATTACTGCAGAACGGATATGTCCTACATGCAAAGGCTTTGCCACATTGGCTCCGCCGTAGTCAACCATAACCTTTTTAGGCTTCTTAGGCATGTCCAGACCAAACTTTGCATCCTCGCGCATGCCTTTAATATAATCTGCCAAAAAGCCCTCTGTAATCTTCAAATTAAGAAATCCCGGAGCAACTGCCTGCACCTCTCCAAATACCTTGCTGTCTTTAAGTATTTCTGCCACTTCATTTGCAATCATAATAGGTGCTTTCTTGTACTGCTTAGCTCCCGCCATGGCACCGTTACACTGATACTCACACAAATCCGGTCTGTTGGAAATAGTCACTCTTCCCAACGTCCTTTCATAGCCTGCTGCCTCAAAGGCACTTTGCATTTCTTCTGTCAGCATATCTAAAAGCTTTTTCATCTCAATTCATACCTCTTATCAAAAAATTATGCTCTTGAAACAATTACCAATCCACTATAACTTATTTTACGCTTTCACGCAAGTGCGTTCTTGTGACATTCGTTCCGCCTTGGAAAAGCTGCAGCCGCAAAAGTCCTGCCTGTAAAGCTCATACTGCGCAGACAGCTCCACCGAACGCTTATAACCGTTTTTCTTTTTAAAATCGGAAGGCAGCCATGCTATAGCATACTCTTCAGAAAGGTTCTGTCCGATTTCATTAAGCTTAACCGCATTTTTTAATGGGCTGATGGTGAGTGTGGTGCCAAAATAATCAAAGCCCTGCTCCTTTGCCCTCACCGCAGTCTCCCGAAGACGCAAATCAAAACACCGAAAGCATCTTTCAGAGCCTTCACCACACTGTTCGTATCCCTTCACCGCCTCATAGAATTTTGCCGGTTCATAATCCCCTTCTACAATTTTGATAGGATGCCCCTTTCCCTCCGCATTGTATGCAGCTATCAGGCGCTTCTGCTCCTCCACCCGCTTCTTGTACTCCTCAGAAGCCGAAATATTTGGATTATAATAAAATACCGTAATGTCAAAATAAGGACAAAGATATTCCAGTACATAGCTGCTACAAGGAGCACAACAGCTGTGAAGAAACAGTCTGGAGACCCTTCCCTGCAGGCTTTGCAGCAGCTTATCCAATTCCTTCTGATAATTCCTTTGATTCATAACATTCCTCTTTTCAGCACCATTATGTCCGTATTTTAAAGGTTTTCGCTGCCAACTTGTACACCAGAATACTTGCCACAATACAATACAGTAC
Organism: Lachnospiraceae bacterium; assembly: GCA_015056975.1. Taxonomy (GTDB): domain Bacteria; phylum Bacillota; class Clostridia; order Lachnospirales; family Lachnospiraceae; genus Acetatifactor. The sequence continues at coordinate 32,467 of SVFG01000005.1, forward strand.
ACTAAATACAATGGTTATCAGACAAAAATACAATGTGGGCGCTTTCATCTTCATGACGCCATAGCAAACTATATAGGTCACTGAGGTAATCACCTGATACATACCGCTTTTAATCTCAGTTCCCGCATTATAAGGCTGCAGCAGATAATAAATTGTCAGGTAGTGAACCGAGAAGAAAATACTCTGGAACAGAACAGACACAATCATCACCGCATAATTCACCGGATTGTCCGTACCACCAGACACATACAAAAGCAGTGCAAGACCCACTCCGATAACTCCCGCCGGCAGAAGATTTACCTTGATAATCTCCCGCAGTCTTATCTGAAACAGTTGTAAAATGTAACCCGGCTTCTTGTAAAAGGAATAGGTAAGCAGGCTGTGGTCACAATTGATAAACAACACACCTGTAAAACGTGTTCCCCTGTTAATGGCATACATAAAAAACAGAGTCATGGGGAATGCATTCAAAAGCAAATCATTCACTTCTGCTTTAGCCTCCGGGAAATACCAGAGAAGTCCTATCGATACCGCAAACACAGCAGCACTGATAGCAGCAATCCGTTTCACCGACTTCCAAAGGATTTTGCGGTGTCTCTTGATAAAGAGCTCATTGAGATATTCAAAGCCTTTTCGCTTACTCTGAATGGTAACGTCCGTACTGATTTTCTTGTAGCTCTGCTCCTTTACTGCATCCTGTGCATTTTGACTAACCGTTATGGAATTGGACAGTATCTCGCGATAAACCTCTCTGTAATAAGGAAATCTCCATATTTTCTTAACACTAAAAAGTCCGGTAACAACGCATACTGCCATTATTAAAAGGCATACAACCTTTGGAATCAAAATCCCCAATGCCGGTAATCCGTATGCCGCAGCTAAAAACAATAAAATAGCAATCCACTGGAACTTACCCATCAAGTTCTCATTGGTAACTTCTCCCTTCCTCTCATACTTCCATAGGGATATTGCGGCCAAAGTTATTTTGATGCCGCTAACAAAAAACGGAATCAAAATACATTGCCACAGAGGAAGTCCCGCCCCCAGACCAAATAAGATTCCAAACAGAGAAAATCCTATCAAAATCTTTATGATGGCGTAACCATAATTCACCAGTGTATATTCCCTGGCATTCATATTTAAAAGCATCATGGCATAATACTTGTCTCTGGAAGGGTCAAACATATAGGTATTAACAAAAGACCCCAGCAGGGTAAGCAGCACCAATAGGTGAAGAAACAGCCCTGCAGAATCTTCCGTCTTATATTGGGTGGATGCCAATACAATCATCAACAGAAAATACAAAAATTTCCCCAGAAATACGCTGATTACTTCCCATATCACGGAAAGTACATTCGCCAATATTTTGAAACCTCTCACCTGATACAGGGACGAAGGCAAAATCTTTTTGAGCAGTGGAATCTGCTTTAATGCATACAAGATACCGTTTACCCGATAAGTATTCTTCAAAGCAAACGAGATACGCAGTGTTTTATTCATTGCCATCCTCCCGAAGCGCTTCTATAATCTTCTCCTTAAACTCTCTGCTGCCCAAATCTGCCTTATCTACGATTTCCAACTCACCATGACTCAACAGCACGATTTCATCACAAAGGTCCAATGCCAAATCCAGAATATGTGTGGAAAAAATCGTGATACGTCCCTTCTTTAAGGAGCGCAAAAGCTGCTTCATCTCCTCCGCAACCACCACATCCAAGGACGTAAGCGGCTCATCCAAAAGAAGAATATTCGGCTGTGCAATAATATTGATAAGCATCTGCATTTTATTCTTCATTCCGTGGGAATAATCCTTTAACAGCTTATCCCTATCCTCCGGCGCAATGCTCATGAAATCGAAATATTCATCCAAGGGTTTCAGGTCTTTGATAGTCTCCTCATGAATATCAACAAAAAACTTCAAAAACTCCCTGCCCGTCAAAAACTCCGGCACGGTAGGTGTTGACAACACATACCCGATGTCCTCCGGTACAATCTCCCTACGCTGTCCGTCCTCACTTATGTAAAAGTTTCCCCCATCACTCTTTAAGTCCTTATTCAGGCAATTAAAAAGTGTGGTTTTTCCTGCTCCGTTCCTTCCCAGAAGGCCGTAAATCTTGCCTGCTTCAAAGGAAAAGCTGATGTCCTTTAAAACCTGCTTTTTCTCAAAATTCTTTTCAAGGTGTTCAATAATAAATTTCAATTGTATTCCCTCCTTCACCCTTATATAGACCGATTATATCATCCCAACAAAAAAGGAGCAAGTTTCTTTCCTGCTCCCTTTCACGCAATCTATTGTCTTTCTTCGTAGCGCTTCTGTGCCTTTTTCCAGTTAATCAGTAAAAACCAGCCCTCCACATAATCTGCTCTTCTGTTCTGGTACTGCAAATAATATGCATGTTCCCACACATCCACCAAAAAGATGGGGGTAAAGCATTTGAAGTCCGGTACATCCTGATTAGCAGTCTGCACGATAGACAATTTTCCTTCCGCATCAGAAAGAAGCCATGCCCAGCCGGAGCCGAATTTAGATACTGCCGCTTGTTTCATCTGCTCCTTCCAATTGTCATAAGAGCCAAAATCCCTGACAATCGCACCTGCCAGACTGCCCTCTGGCTGCTGACCGTCCACACCCTTCATGGAATCAAAATACAATTCATGGTTATACACACCGCCACCGTTGTTCCGGATAGGGGTCTGCACTTCCCCGGGAAGGCTATCAATGTCAGTCAATAACTCTTTTAAAGACTTTTTCTGTAACTCAGGATAATCCGCCAATGCCTTGTTCAGATTATCTACATAGGTTTTATAATGCTTATCATGATGAAACTTTAAGGTTTCTTCATCTAATACGGGACATAGCACATCATACGCGTAAGGTAAGGGACGTACCAAAAAAGGATATGTTTCTTTATTCATAGGAACACCTCGTTTTATGCTTATTGATTCCTTTTTATGCTGGCGTGCACGCATTCGTGGATGGCGGAAGCCAGCGGGGAGACTTTTTCGTTCGTTGTGAAGGATGGTTGCATTTTCAAGCATTGTGCGAAGTGATGCAGGGGAAATCAGCTCATGGATGAGCGATTTAGGCGCGCTAGCACAGGGATGTGTCTTGCGCACCGACCCGTAAGATACGAAATCCATTCCGCAATGCTTAGAAAATACCCATCCGCAACTCCGAATCGAAAAAGTCTCCCCCGCCGGCTCCCGCCATCCACGACCACGCACTCTCCTCTTACAAAAAAGGAACCTGCACATATTATATGCAGATTCCCTTGAACTTTTATACCGTATTCACATTTTTCTTTTTGAAGTATAACAATCCTGCCAGTATCAATACTATACCGAGGGGCAGACATATCAAAGCACTCTTTACGAAGCCTGCCACAATATACACGATAAAGGATACTGCTGCCACGAAAATTGCATAGGGCAGCTGTGTGGAAACATGGCTTACATGATCACAATCAGCACCAGCCGATGCCATAATCGTGGTATCTGAGATGGGTGAACAGTGATCACCGCACACAGCACCGGCCATACATGCGGAAATTGCAATAATCATCAGTGTATAGTCGGTTGAACTGAAAGCATCTACTACGATTGGAATCAGAATACCGAAGGTACCCCAGCTGGTTCCTGTAGCGAAAGCCAACACGCAGGCAATGAGGAAAATGATTGCAGGTAACAATCCCATTAAGCCTTCCGCGCTTCCCTCAATCAACGCTGCCACATACTCCTTTGCTCCAAGACTGTCTGTCATTCCCTTCAAGGTCCATGCCAGAGTCAGAATCAAAATCGCGGGAACCATCGCCTTAAAGCCTTCAGGTATACAACTCATAGCCTCCTTCAGATTCATGGAACGTCTGATTAAGTAATAAATAATGGTAATCACCATTGCACAGAAGCTTCCAAGCATCAGGCTGACATCCGCATCACTGTCAGAGAAAGCAGTGATAAAGTTTGTACCGCCGAAGAAACCACCGGTATATAACATGCCGATAACGCAGCTGATAATCAAAACAATAATGGGGAAAACAAGGTCTATTACCTTACCTTCTTTATCCTTCTTCTCCACGGCTTCCACCTTTGCTGCAAGTGCCGCAAAAGCATCTTCCTTCTTTTTCATGGGACCGAAATCCACCTTCATAACAACTACCATAACCATAAAGAAAATGGTAAACAATGCATAGAAGTTATAAGGAATTGCCTTCAAAAATAAGAGGAAACCATCCTCCCCATCCACAAAACCGGTTACTGCTGCAGCCCAGGAAGAAATGGGTGCAATAATACAAACCGGTGCAGCAGTGGCATCAATCAAATATGCCAGCTTTTCCCTGGAAATCTTGTGTTTTTCAGCCACAGGGCGCATAACACTACCTACTGTCAAACAGTTAAAATAGTCATCAATAAAAATCAAAACACCTAATAAAATGGTAGCCAGCTGGGCTCCCACTCTGGATTTGATTTTCTCACCTGCAAAACGTCCGAATGCAGCGGATCCGCCTGCTTTGTTCATCAGACATACCATGGCACCCAGAATCACCAAAAATACCAGAATACCCACATTACTTTCATCCGTAAGTGAACCTACGATACCGTCCTGGAAAATGTGAAGAATTGTACCCTCGGGATTAAAGTTCGCATAGAACAAACCACCCACAAGGATTCCCACAAACAGGGAGCTGTAAACCTCTTTTGTCAGTAACGCCAATACGATTGCGATAAGCGGCGGAACCAACGCCCAAAATGTTGCATACATTGCTTTTGTACCTCTCTTTTATTTATTTTGTGCCTGCTGTTATCTTTTGATACCAGCATAAAGAATCCTGATAAGCGTCATTAATCACGTTCATATCAATATTCTTAAGTACCATCTGTCTGGATACCTCAGGCCAGTTGGCAGCCTCATACTGCTTGATAAAGTCAAGCACCGGTGCCAATTCCCCATGACCATGAATCAGTGCATCGCTGATTTTCTTGGATACCTGTACAATTTCCAGAGCCTCCTCCATGCTCTTATCCAAAATCACATCCAATACCGAGAAGATACCCATAAGGAACAACTCATCCGCGTTCATTGCAAGTCCAAATGCCGCCGCCAGATTCTCCGCAAACTTTGCACGCAGCAGGGATACTCTCGTAATCTCACTTGGCTTGTCCGCATACAACTCATTTACCACTGCGGTGTTTATCCATTTCTTAAGCTCTCTCTGACCAAGCATTGCCGCCGCATGACGGATGGAGGTAATTTCGGAATTGATAGCAATTCTGTTTACTATCTTTAGAAGCGAAATCGTAAGCGCCGTATCCCGACCGATAATATCTGCTGCCTGGGTCAGTTCAAAATTCTTATTATTTACAATGTTTAACAAATCAATATAGTTCACCTTGAGTGGTGCCACCTCGTTCTGCCCCTTAGTCACCGGCATACGATAAAAATTACCTTCAAACAGGTCATAACCGCCCTGCGCTTTCACTGCCTCAAAGACTTCCGCAGATTCCAGATTGCCCGCACAAAGCTTTGCATTCGGATACAGCTTTTCAAAATATATCTTCGCCTTATCCAATGCCACCTTACGGCTGTTGATAAATACATAATCCATCAGCTGCAAAACAGGTCTGTGCGCCTCAAATTCAGAAACCGCAAGCTTTCTCACTGCAAGCTTATAGCCTCTCGCCTTCAATTCCTTAAGTCTGTTCAAATACATCTCCACCGGCGGAATCGTATTGTCAAACAAAAGCACTATCTTGGAGCGTGGCGCGTCGCACTGACTCTCTATATCTGCAAACACAGCCATATTATTGACCGGCACAAATATCTCCTTGCCACCGGACATAGTCTCAAGACCAACCTTCTGAATCATTTCCAGCCCCGTAACTCTCATGGCACCGTCATTCTGCCCGGTTCCCAAAAGCATGGGATTTAATAAATAATTATTCTTCTGTGAAAATATGGAATAAGCACACACTGCCATATTCTCATCAAATAACGGAATTAATGCCATTAACATGTCATCCACCCTTACGATGTCCCCCATCGCCCTTTCTCTTAGGATATTTTAACATATTTCGATAGGGTTGACTATAGTTTGTTTCAAAAAACAAGGATAATAAAACGACCCCGGAAGCATTAATCAGTTCCGAGGTCGAAATGATATACTATTTACTTAAAGTATGCTACACCGGATTCGAAGATCTTCAGATCCTGCTCACCGTAGATATTCATAGCAACTGCGATGTCACGTCTCTCGGAGTGAGCCATCTTACCGAAGCAACGGCCGTCAGGAGAAGTGATACCCTCGATTGCGCAGTAGGAACCATTGATGTTGTACTCCTCATCCATGGATACGTTACCACTCTGGTCACAGTACTGGGTAGCCACCTGACCGTTTGCAAACAGCTTGTCAAGCCACTCCTTGGGAGCTACGAAACGTCCCTCACCATGGGATGCAGGATTACAGTAGGTTGCACCAAGCTCTGCACCCTGTAACCAGGGAGACTTGTTGGACACCACCTTAATGTATGCCATCTTGGAGATGTGGCGGTTGATGGTATTGAAGGTCAGGGTAGGTGAATCCTCTTTCTGTCCCACAACCTCACCGTAAGGTACCAGACCCAGCTTAATCAAAGCCTGGAATCCGTTACAAATACCAAGTGCCAGACCGTCACGCTCGTTAAGGAGCTTCATAACTGCTTCCTTCATCTTTGCATTCTGGAATGCAGTTGCAAAGAACTTCGCACTTCCGTCGGGCTCATCACCTGCAGAGAAGCCTCCGGGGAACATGATAATCTGTGCCTGTGCGATTGCCTTCTCAAACTCGTCAACTGACTCTCTGATATCCTGTGCGCTCAAATTCTTAAATACCTTGGTGATTACGTTTGCACCGGCTCTTTCAAATGCCTTGGTGCTGTCGTACTCACAGTTGGTACCGGGGAATACGGGAATAAATACGGTAGGCTTAGCCACCTTGTTCTTGCATACATAAATGCTGTCCGCCTTATAAAGAGGGCTCTCAACGGGAGTTGTCTCCTTCACTGCCTTGGTGGGGAATACCTTTTCCAGCTTAGAGGTCCATGCCTTCAAAGCCTCGTCCATGGAAATCTTCACGTCACCGTAAACAAATGCAGCTTCCTCGGTTACGGTACCGATTACAGAATATGCAAGCTTCTTATCCTCAAGGAGTGCCAGCTTGTCTGCAGGCATTTCCACGATAATATCGCCGAGTCCGTTGCCAAACAATGCCTCTGCGCTCACGGAAGCATCTACAGTCACACCTAATTTATTACCGAATGCCATCTTGGATACAGCTGCTGCCACACCCTTTGCATCCAATGCGTAAGCGGATACAATTGCCTTATCCACAATCAACTCATGGATTGCATCATAAAGCGCTGCTACTGCTTCGTATACAGGTACATCAAACTCATCCTTCTCAATAGAGAAGCGAACCAGCTTATTGCCTGCCGCCTTAAGCTCAGGAGTCACTACCTCACCGTGCTTTGCAATATCCACTGCAAAGGAAACAAGTGTAGGAGGTACGTCAATGTCATTGAAGGTACCGGACATACTGTCCTTACCACCAATGGAGGGAAGTCCGAAGCCCATCTGCGCATCATATGCACCGAGAAGTGCTGCGAAAGGCTGGCTCCAACGCTCAGGCTCGTTTGACATTCTGCGGAAGTACTCCTGGAAGGTAAAACGAATCTTGCTGTAGTCACCACCGGAGGCTACAATCTTTGCCATGGATTCCACTACTGCATAAACTGCTCCGTGGTAAGGGCTCCAGCTTGACAGATAAGGGTCAAAGCCATAGCTCATCATGGTCACGGTATCAGTCTTTCCCTTTAACACTGGAAGCTTTGCAATCATGGACTGTGTCTCGGTGAGCTGATATTTACCGCCGTAAGGCATCAGTACACTGGCTGCTCCGATGGAGGAGTCAAACATTTCAACCAAGCCCTTCTGAGAGCAAACATTCAAATCATTTAACAAGGTAAGCCATGCAGCCTTTACATCGCCTGTCGCAAGCTTCTCACCCACAGCGGGAATGGACCACTTCTCAAAATAATTGTCCTCCTTCACAGGAATGTCAACCTTAACGGTAGTCTCCTGATGAGCACCGTTGGTATCAAGGAATGCACGCTTTAAGTCTACAATCTTCTTACCTCTCCAGTTGAGAACCAGTCTGGGCTCCTCAGTTACCACTGCTACAGATACTGCCTCTAAGTTCTCCTCTGCGGCATAGCCTAAGAAAGCGTCTACATCCTTAGGGTCAACCACTACAGCCATACGCTCCTGGGACTCGGAGATGGCAAGCTCGGTACCGTCAAGACCTGCATACTTCTTGGGCACCTTGTCCAAATCTACGGTAAGACCGTCTGCAAGCTCACCGATTGCTACGGATACACCGCCTGCACCAAAGTCATTACACTTCTTAATTAACTTACTAACTTCCTCTCTGCGGAACAGTCTCTGAATCTTACGCTCTGTAGGCGCATTACCCTTCTGTACCTCTGCACCACAGGTCTCAATGGAGGCCTCTGTATGTACCTTGGAGGAACCGGTTGCACCGCCGCAGCCGTCACGTCCGGTACGTCCGCCGAGCAGGATAATGATATCGCCGGGATCGGAAGTCTCACGGATAACGTTCTTTCGGGGAGCAGCACCCATAACGGCACCAATCTCCATTCTCTTAGCCACATAATTGGGATGATAAATCTCTTTTACAAAGCCTGTAGCAAGACCAATCTGATTACCGTAAGAGGAGTAACCGCTAGCTGCGCCACGTACCAGCTTCTTCTGGGACAGCTTACCCTTTAAGGTATCAGCAACGGGAACAGTAGGATCTGCTGCACCGGTTACACGCATTGCCTGATATACATAGCCACGTCCGGAAAGGGGATCTCGGATAGCACCACCCAGACAGGTAGCCGCACCACCAAAAGGTTCAATCTCGGTAGGATGGTTGTGGGTCTCGTTCTTGAAGAATACAAGCCACTCCTCAGTCTCCACATGATCGCCGTAATCCATTTCAACAGGTACTACAACGGAGCAGGCATTGATTTCATCGGATTCCTCCATATCTGCGAGCTTTCCGTCCTTCTTAAGCTTTCTCATAGCCATAAGAGCCAAATCCATCAGGCAGACAAACTTGTCCTTTCTGCCTGCAAAAATCTCTGCTCTGGTATCCAGATAATTCTGATAGGTTGCCTCGATGGGTGCACGATAGTAACCATCCCCGAAAGCCACATCAGTAAGCTCTGTAGAGAAGGTGGTATGACGGCAGTGATCAGACCAGTAAGTATCAAGCACACGGATTTCCGTCATGGAAGGATCGCGCTTCTCATCATTCTTAAAATAATTCTGGATATGTAAAAAGTCCTTGAAGGTCATAGCAAGACCAAGGGAATCATACAATTCCTTCAGCTTATTCTCTGCCATATCTGCAAAGCCGTCGAATATGGATACATCAGCAGGCTCGTCAAATACGGTAACCAAAGTCTCGGGCTTCTCCATATCGGTCTCTCTGGAATCTACAGGGTTGATACAATAGGATTTAATCTTTGCAAATTCTTCCTCGGTAATATCCCCCTCAATCAGATAGGTAACTGCTGTTCTGATGATAGGCTCCTCATTTTCATTCAAAAACTGCACACACTGAACTGCGGAATCTGCACGCTGGTCGAACTGACCGGGCAGAAACTCTACTGAAAACACCTTGCCGTTTGCAGGAACAGCGATTTCCTCTTCATACAAATCATCAACAGGCGGCTCTGAAAATACCGTCTTACAAGCCTTGGCAAATACCTCATCTGAAATGTTTTCCACGTCATAGCGGATAAACTCGCGGACATTGTCCACACTGATACCCAGATAATTCTTAAGCTCCTCGTGCAGCTCTTTTGCCTTGACTGCAAAGGGTTCCTTCTTTTCTACGTAGATACGTCTTACGTTTCCCATGTTGAATCCTCCGATTATTTAATATTTATATGCACCCTTAACGGGTAATTAACGTTCGCTTCTATGATACAACGAAAGCGCTTCTACCACAATAGCACAAAACAACAAAAATGGGTAAAATTATTGAAAATTCTACCCAAATTCTACTAATCCTCCACGCCGAGTCCGTTTAAGATGTAAAGTATTTCTCTGTCCACCGCCTCAGATGTGATACCGATGGTCTGAGCGGAAATCTTTAAGCCCTCCAACACGAACATGATATTGCGGGCAGTCCCTTCGCAATCCTCACAATAGAATTCTCCGTTCTCTACTCCGGTCTCAATCAGCTTCTCGATAATCTTCACTGCAGAATCAAACTGCTTTTTCAGTACATTGTCCTTCTTGGGCAGATTGTTTTCAAAATAAAACTCATACACTGCCTGTGTGAGGGTATCTTTCTTGCGCAAAAGCTCCTTTTTCTGCTCTCTTAAAAAAAGTAACAAAATATCTGCAGCTGTGGCATCCTCCTTGATGCTGTCTGAGAAAACATCGTCCGTCTCCTCGCTCTCCAATCTGAGAACCTCCATAAAAATCTGGCTTGTACTCTCAAAATAAAGGTATAGACCACCTCTACTGATATCGCAGGCTTCCACAATGTCCTTCATGGTAACCTTTTTAAAGCCCTTCTCCACAAAGACCTTTCTGGCAGTCTCCACTATATATTTCTTCTTCTGTACTGACTTCTCGCCCATTACTTCCTCCGCGCCTCTTACACGTTCCCTTGAACGTATATAGGCTGATCCCAATACTCTATAATTTCTTTCATCTGCTTTAATATCAGATAAAAGATTTCTTCCCGCATAGCTTCATTCCACAGGGTTCCCTTCACTCTTCCGCCCAACACATACTTGGAAAGAATCCCTTTTAACAGATCCCACTCTCTCCAGCCGGCCTTTGTAATGGCCTTGCGCTCATCCTCATGGGTCTTCAAGCGATTGCGCGTAAAGACATACTGATAATTTTTCTCCATAAGGGAACTTTTAGATGCTTCCCGCACAAAATTCATCAATGTGCCATCATATACCGGAAACTTTAACGTTCCTTCACCCAGGTTGTCACCCTGATAGGTAGAGCTCACAGATTTACCCGCATGCTGTTCCAACCACGGCAAATATCGAAGTAACGGCATAACCGCTTCCTTATACTCTGCGATAATCCTCTGTCTGTATTCCAAATCCTTCTCCATAATGACACCTCCCAACAAAAATGACACATATGTATTTTTATTCTATCACATTTTTATTAAAAGTACAGTATAAAATTTCATATACTTTATGAAAATTTTGTAGTATAATGATATTATTATATATATGTAAGGGTAAAGTGGAGAAGGATATGGCTGATATTACACTGGAAAAATCAAAATATATCTATAAAAGCGGTCAACCAATGACCGCACTGCACCTGATTACAAAGGGACAGGTACGGGTGACCTATCCGGGCGGCGAATATCGCATCGGCAAAGGTGATGTCATCGGTATATGTGAAGTATGCTCGGAAATTCACTTCCTGAATTATATCACGGCCGAGAACACCAGCATACTAACCTATCCCCTGACAAGCATGGAATCTTTGGACGACTTATTGCAAAAGCATCCCGATGTAGCCAGACTGTTTTTGCTGTCTGCTTTCAGACAGACCAATACCCTGCTGGAAAACTGGTCCCTTTCAGAACTGAACTGCAGTTCCTCATACTATACACTGGCAGAGGATTACGAAAAATATAAATCTCTCTGCAAGCGTTACCATGTTACATTCCGGGATTTGCCTGAGTTTGATACACTGACCGCTTATCTGAATGAGGATTTGCCCGATATTTGGCTCAACAACTATTATCTGGGGCTTTTACATATTTATGGTTCAGAAAATTACAAGGCAGTGATACAGGAGCCCGCAGTCTCCCTAGGGCTTTTGAGAAAGTGTAGTCTGGACTACCGCAAAACTTTTATGTGTATGGAAGAACAGCACAATTATCTGCAAAAGCTTGCCGGCTTTTATTTTCACGAATCCGGCAATGATTTGTTTGATTATTATACTGCTCTGTTTTATAAGCTTGGGAACGACAGCACCGACATTGAAGAATTATCCGAAGACATCAGTCGTATAATTTCACAGTTTAAGGATTTATCAGCATGCAATACCGAGCTTTTAGCCTCTCGTATTACAAGCTTCCAGAATCACGTGGTTCACCTCGATAATCGCAAAGCGGTTATGGACGATCCCTCCATGGAATCTGAAATCTCCTCTAAGCTTGCCGGCTCCTTAAATACCATTTTGGAATTTGCCGATGCAGACTCTGATTTGTCTGCGGCCTTCAAGCAGCATGTACACAGTTATAAAGCATTACCCGATAAATCTTCCATGGATGATTTATCCTGCTCTCTTCGCCGTGCACTGACTGAGGAATTCTATGTGCTATACTCCACCATATTTGAGCATGCATTAGATTCCCCGCTTCTCCCCATGCCCGTCCGGATGTTTTTGTATTTCGGTTACGTGGACGAAGAATTGGCAGGCAGGGAAAACGCCGTAACACTTTACAAAATCGCCAGCAATCTGGGCAACTACAGCGACTTTGGATTATACACCTTTTTTGATTGGCTTCTTGCCATCTATAACGGTCAAAAATCTCCCAGCCGCAATGAGTTTGATTTGGACTATTCGGATTATATTCACAAGCAAAAGCTCAGCGGATATATTTCTGACGCAGAGCTTCGCAAGCTGGAACAGAATGCCATGAGCAAGGTAGCCTACGAATTGCGTAATATGTTCCCTGTGGTAAACAAGATTACCTTCGGACGTCTCACTACCTTCTGCCCTCTGTTTTGTGCAGACAATGTGTTAAAGAAATTGGAGGATTGTCTGGTAACGGTTACCAACTTAGGCAAAGCAATGGAGCTTGTGCGCAAGACAGATTACTCTGCATTTTACAGAGAAAGTCTGGACACCAAGAATTATGAAGTCCTCGGCAAGGAAATGATACATACAGAATATCTTCCTGATATCATCCTTATGCCCAATGTAGGTATTCGTGGTGTCATGTGGCAGGAAATCGAAGGTAAGCACCGTAACAGCCCGGGACGAATGGTATTGTCCATCTTCCATATGGAAGATTTGACCACCACCTTCATCCGCCTGACCGGCGAATTCCGTTGGGAAATGTGTAAACGTATTCAAGGTACCCGTTGGAATGACATCAGCGACCGCTCCCTGACCAGTGAATACTTTGATTATATTCAGTTCTATCGCAAGAATCATGAGTTGAGCAATGACGCCAAGGAAAAAGTCCGTGCCGGTATGCAACGTGCAAAGAACAGCTTTAAGGAAATGTTTGTACGCGACTATATTGTCTGGGTATTATTTGAAGGAAACGGTTCTCCCAGACTGAATAAGGTAGCCCGCAGGATACTGTTTACATACTGTCCTTTCCCCAAATCCATATGCAGAACTCTGGAACAAAATCCTCTCTATACAGAGATTTTGGAGAAGCACAGAATTTACACCGCCAGAAGGATTCATCATTTGGATATGGTTATCCAAAAGCTTAGAAACAACGGCACTACCGTACCGGATACTCTGGAAAGAGAAAGAATATTTGCAGAAGGAAATGTACAATAAATTTGCAGCTCTTACACGATTGTGTAGGAGCTGTTGTATGTTGCGGGACGTAAGAGGGACAGAGGAGGATACCATGACAGCCGCAGGCACGCTCCCGCTATGGCAGATGCGCAGTGTGTGTTAAGGAGAATTGCGAAGCGATTCTCTCAGAATCGTCGCTGCTGAGCGACGATTTAGGACCGGCGTGCTCAGAATGCGCTGCTTGTGTCATGGTATCCTCCTCTGCCCCTCTTACTTCCCACAACACAAAACAGCCCACAGACTCTCTTCGAATCTGTGGGCTTCATTATTTTCTGCAAATATATTTAGCTTGCCTTCTTAGCCTGCTTTGCTGCAAGTGCCTTATCGGTAGGTCTTACCAGCACAAGGCTGATAATCAGGGATACGATGTAGAGTACAATGGTTGCATACAATACATACTGATAACCGGTAGGATTTACCGCAATCTTCTCAATGGTTCCGTCTTCCAATATATGCTCAATAAACTCTTCTTTTCCGAAAGTCTTTACAATCCATGCTGCCATCTGGTTACCGGTAAGTCCGGCAAACGCCCATGCTGACAAGGTAATACCGTGGATTGCACTGATGCTTCCCATTCCATAATGATCGGACAACAGAGTCGGTACGTTGGAGAAACCACCGCCGTAACCTGCATTTACTACAAAAATTAATGCTAATACCAAAATAGTTAAGAATATATTTCCTTCTCCATTCTTAATACCGCTTGTCAAGAGAACTGCTCCGGTAAACACAATGGACAAAATGAAAATCATCTTATAAATTGTATTTCTATCCTTCATGGTATCTGCCCATGCAGAGAAACCAAGACGTCCACCCGCATTAAAGATAGCAGATACAGTTGACACAATACCTACAGCACCTGCAAGTCCGATACACTTAACAATCATCTTCTCCTGTGAAATCAACGCAAGACCACAGGTAATATTGATATAGAACATTAACCAAATACCAATATAGTTGGTCACAGGCTTGGACTTGATAACTTCAATAATACTGGGCTTCGCCTCCTTACCCTGAGGTTCATGCCAGCCTTCAGGCTTCTTCAATAATAAATGACCAATAAACATCAATACAAAGTAAGCAATTGACAGGATAATGAACATCTTGTAGATTCCGCCATCTCCCAAACCGTCAAGCATAGCCTCCATAATAGGGCTTGCGATTGCTTTTGCCGCACCGAAGCCTGCGACTGCAAGACCGGTAGCCAGACCCTTTCTATCCTGGAACCAGAGCATCAGGGTCTTAACAGGGGACAAATAACCGGTTCCTAGACCGATACCCATGATAAAACCGTAGCATACATAAATACCGATAAGTGCCAGCACACTTCCATTATTCTGTCCGCCGAACCAGATAAAGAAACCTGTTCCAGCCATACCCAGTGCAAAACAGATTGTTGCAATCAGGGAAGACTTATGAATGTCTTTCTCAACAACATTTCCAAGGAATGCTGCAGACATACCCAGGAAGAAAATTGCAAAACTGAATGCCCACTCGGTTGCACCCTTTGTAAAACCGATATAGTCAGCTATCTCCTGGCTGAAGATTGACCAGCAGTATACAGTACCGATACTGCAGTGAAGTAACAGTGCAGGGATTGCTGCACGAATCCATTTGTTTGCGCGCCAGCCGGACGCCTTCTTTACATTTGCTTCTGTCATGATGATTCTCCTATTTTACATATTATCGTATCTGAAAACAAACATTTACATTATACACCCAGTTTTTCTATGTTTCAACATCAAAATGTAAAAATTTTAATCATTATTTTCAAATAAAGGGTAGACAAACTGGATAAATTAGGCTATACTTTACTTACTTGGTTGCGACACCAAGGTACTTATTTAACAATAAGTATTAAATTCCCCTTTTACACAATTAAAGCGCCTCGGTCCCCTCCGAGGTGCTTTAATTTTATTGTTGAATACGTTGTTTTCCAAGTGTGCCGCCATTGCATTTTCATTGTGCAAATTTTTACAAAAATTTTGATTTTTTGCTTGCAATGATATATTTCCTATGCTATAATATGCTTCGTCAGTTAATGACATTAACCTTTTTAGGGGAATAGTACAGCGGTAGTGCGGCGGTCTCCAAAACCGTTAACGGGGGTTCGATCCCCTCTTCCCCTGCTAAAAGAGCCTTGAGTAATCAAGGCTCTTTTCATTATACATTCTTCCATTAAAACAATGCATCCATCACATCCTGCACATTTTTCACTCCGACAATACGGATTCCATCCATTCCCATACATTCCTTCGCAGAAGCCATCGGCAAAACACAGGTTTCAAATCCAAGCTTACGTGCCTCTGCCACCCGCTGTTTCGCCATACTTACCGCACGGACTTCACCGCTGAGTCCGACCTCACCAAATGCAATCAGCTTGGAATCCATCACCTGATTGCGGAAACTGGAAATCAAAGCCAGCACAATGCCCAAATCAATGGCGGGCTCTGCAATTTTCATACCACCTGTAATATTCACATAAGCATCACACCC
This sequence comes from Lachnospiraceae bacterium, assembly GCA_015056975.1. Classification (GTDB taxonomy): domain Bacteria; phylum Bacillota; class Clostridia; order Lachnospirales; family Lachnospiraceae; genus Acetatifactor. Next base: position 48,602 of record SVFG01000005.1, read on the forward strand.
GGAAAGCTGCATCCCAAGGCGCTTCTCAAGTACTGCAATCAATAAATTTACCCTGTTAAAATCCGTTCCGGTCGTCTGACGCCTGGGAATGCCGAAATTGCTGTGACTTACCAGTGCTTGAATTTCGACAAGAAGAGGCCTGGTTCCCTCCATGGAACAGGATACCACAGAACCGCTTGCATCTTCCGGTCTTCCCACCAACATAAATTCCGATGGATTCTGCACTTCTGCAAGCCCCTCTTCCCGCATTTCAAACACGCCGATTTCATTGGTTGAGCCAAATCTGTTCTTTACTCCGCGCAAAATACGATAGGAGGCATGTCTGTCTCCTTCAAAATACAGCACAGTATCCACCATATGCTCCAAAACTCTTGGACCAGCCACGGTACCCTCCTTTGTCACATGGCCTACGATAAATATGGAAACCAGAAGCCCTTTTGCCAATTGTAAAAGCGTGGCGGTTGCCTCTCTCACCTGCGACACACTTCCGGGAGCCGCCGATACCGCTTCACTGTACATGGTCTGAATGGAATCAATAACCACCACTTCCGGCTTTTCTTTGCGAATTACATCTTCAACAGCATCCAGGCTTGTCTCGCAATAAAGAAGCATATCCTTCGTAAAGCTTCCGATACGGTCCGCACGCATCTTTATCTGTACCTTGGACTCCTCTCCCGAAATATAAAGCACCTTATGTCCTGCCTGCGCAATCTGTCTGCACACCTGTAAAAGAAGGGTGGACTTTCCGATACCCGGGTCTCCTCCAACCAATGTCAGTGACCCCTGTACAATACCGCCCCCCAGGACTCTGTCAAGCTCTCCGATACCGGTGAGTAGTTTATCCTCTTCCTGTATGGTTATATCTGCCAAAGCAGAAGGCTCCTCCCTGTCAAAAGCTCTTCTGGCTGTTCCGGTCTCCTTTAACTGCGCCTTGCTTACCGTCTCCTCTACAAAGCTATTCCACTCTTTGCATCCAGGGCACTGCCCCATCCATTTGGTTGATTCGTAACCGCAATTCTGGCAATAAAATATACTTGTTGTCTTTCCCTTCGCCATAACTAACTCCTAATTTTACTTCGGTCATCCCGGGTGATAAAGAAAAAGCCCTGGTGATGGAGGTGAATATCACCTCCATCGCCCGGCTCCTTACGCCTTTATAATCTTTACAGGCACTTCTCCCGCCGCCATAAGCTCCACACTCATGCTGAGCTTACCGCCAAGCCCTGTTTTCATTTTACCGATGCTCTTATCAGCGATAAATACCTCATACTCGGTATCATCCATAAGTCCTACGGTAATCTGTGCATCCTCGTCACCTTCTACAAGGAAACTCACCTCTTCACTGCTTTCCTGAAACTCCAAAACGCTGGTACCGGGCACTGATTCATAAAGGAACATACCGTTCTTCTCAAGCTTGGTGATTTCATTATAGGTCTTTACCTTAAGTAAATCTCCTGCATGCTCGTAATCCTCAACCTTTGCCTTGTGTACCAATTTGTGATTGCCAAAACTGATTGCACCGTCAGCCTCGCTGCGAAGCAATTCTTCTACCACTGCCATTGTTGTTTCCTCCTAATCATTTGTACTTACAGTATATTACAATTCTCAGCGTATTTCTACTTATTTTTTATAAAAAATATATATTTTGTATCACACATTATTTTACCGTAAAAGTAACCTTATCATTTTTATACCCGGCAGAAACAGTATCTCCCGGCACAATCTTCTTTAAGAGAATTTCCTCTGCCAAGGCATCCTCCACCACAGACTGAAGTGCTCTCTTAAGAGGTCTTGCACCCATTTTGTTGTCCGCATACTTCTTTACCAGATGCTCCTTTAGCGCCGGCGTAATGGTAAGCTTAATATCCAGCTGTGATTCACATCTCTTGTACAGACCGGACGCCAACAGATTCACAATATTCTTCATGTTCTCATCATTTAACTGGTGGAACACGATAATATCATCAATTCGGTTGATAAATTCAGGCTTGAAGTTTTTCTTTACTTCCTCCATAACGCCTGACTTCATCCGTTCATAATCCCTCTTCTCGTTTACCTCTGCCGCGAATCCCAAATTCTTGGGATCTACAATGCGCTGTGCACCTGCATTGGAGGTCATAATCAGAATGGTATTCTTAAAGCTCACCTTTCTGCCTTTGGAATCCGTGATATGTCCATCATCCAACACCTGCAGCAAAATATTAAACACATCCGGATGTGCTTTCTCTACTTCATCAAACAAAACCACAGAATAAGGATTTCTGCGTACCTTCTCGGAAAGCTGTCCACCCTCTTCAAAGCCCACATATCCCGGAGGCGAACCAATCATCTTAGAAACGGAATGTCCTTCCATATACTCGGACATGTCCACACGTATCATGGCATCCTCTGAGCCAAACATTGCCTCTGCAAGTGCTTTGCTGAGCTCTGTCTTACCTACACCTGTCGGTCCCAAAAACAGGAAGGAACCAATCGGGCGATTCGGATCCTTAAGCCCCACTCTGCCACGACGCATGGCCTTTGCCACGGCAGACACAGCTTCCTCCTGACCAATTACACGTTTATGCAGGATACTTTCCAGCTTTAAAAGTCGCTCGCTCTCTTTTTCTGCCAGTTTTTGTACCGGTATTTTGGTCCACATTGCCACCACATTCGCAATATCATTCTCGCCGATACTGTACTCCTTTTGACTATTCCTGCTCTCCCTGCGTTTTTGAAGCCTGTCATACTTTTTTAAAAGCTGCTCCTGATTGCGCTTAATCTCTGCCGCCTGAGTAAACGCTTCCATGCGGATAGAACGCTCAATCTGTAAATCCATCTTCTTAATTTCATCCAGAAGCTCCTTTTCTTTATCAGGTGCTTCCATATTGCGAAGTCTCGCACTGGCTGACGCTTCATCAATCAGATCAATCGCCTTATCAGGGAGGTTTCTGTCATTGATATAGCGGTTAGATAATCTTACCGCAGCTTCTACCGCTTCATCCGTAATCTCTACCTGATGATGCTCTTCATATCTGCCCTTGATGCCTTTCAAAATACGGATTGCTTCCTCCTCTGTCGGTTCCTCCACACTTACAGGCTGGAAACGACGCTCTAAAGCAGCATCCTTCTCCACATACTTACGGTACTCTGCGATAGTGGTTGCACCAATCAGCTGAATCTCTCCCCTTGCCAGGGAGGGCTTCAAAATATTGGATGCATCGATAGCTCCCTCCGCACCACCGGCACCGATAATCGTATGAAGCTCATCCAAGAAGAGAATTACATTTCCATCCTCAATTACTTCCTTTATCAATTTCTTAATGCGCTCTTCAAACTCTCCGCGGTACTTACTTCCCGCAACCATACCGGATAAATCCAAAGTGAGTACACGCTTATTCTGCACGGTAAACGGTACATCACCGCTTACAATGCGAAGTGCCAGCCCTTCTACCACTGCAGTCTTTCCCACACCCGGCTCACCGATTAAGCAGGGATTATTCTTGGTGCGTCTGCTCAATATCTGAACAACTCTCTTTATTTCATCCTCTCTGCCGATTACCGGGTCAAGCTTTCCCTCTCTAGCCAGTGCCGTCAAATCGCGGCTGTACTGTGAAAGGGTAGATGCCTTGGCTTTACCTGCATTCTTTTTGCTTAAATCTTCCTTATAAAGATTACCGTCCTGACCTATGGCAAGCAAGGTATCCACATAAATCTTCTGAATATTGGCACCCACGGTATTAAGCAATCTCACTGCAACATTTTCACCTTCCTTGATAATCGCCATGAGAATATGCTCTGTTCCTGTGGCCTTCTGGCCAAAACGCTCCGCCTGTGCATGCGCTTCTTCCAACACCCTTTGGGCTCTGGGAGAATACCCTTCCCTTTCTCTCAGTGAAACACCGTTCTCGAACGCAATCAGCTCCTGAATCATATTCATCACCTGTTTTGCATCCACTCCGTTATTCGCAAGTACTCTTGCCGCCACTCCGGTATTTTCCTTTATCAATCCCACCAAAATGTGCTCTGTACCTACATATCCCTGTTTTAAGCTTTTTGCACATCTTGTCGCCAACAAAAGTGCGTTTTGCGCTTTATCCGTAAACTGTGACTGCATTATCTCAGCCCTCCATAATCTTCATATATTTCATCAATCAATGCATGGATTTCCTCTCGGGAAATATTTTTACAACTACTCTTTGCAAGTATTACCCGCAATTCCCTCTTTAACTCATTCAGTGTATGCATTCTGTCCACATCAATGGCAATCACCGCGCCTCTTCTTCTGTCAACCTTTACATACCCCTCCTGTTTCAAAACAGTGTATGCTTTGTTTACCGTATGCATGTTGATACCTATCGTATCTGCCAGCTGTCGCACACTTGGAAGTGAATCCCCCTCCCTGAACTGTGCGGTGGCAATACCCATAATAATCTGATTGCGCAGCTGCAGGTACAAGGCTTCATCACTGTTAAAATCTATTTGAATTATCATATCTGCTCCTTTCCGCACAACACACAACCACATTTCATTTTGTTATATTCATATTATAACAGCTGTCAAAAAGCTGTCAACCTTACAAGCATAAAGTTTATAGTTTTTTATCAATTAAAAAGCGACAACAGAGAAGCATTCTCCTCCATTATCGCCTTTATTTTACATATTAATTTTCTTCTTCTCCATCCCAATGCAGAAACTCAAATTCAAACTCGTCATCATCCTGCATAAAATTCTTGGACTTCCAAGTGTTTCCTTGTGCACCGTCCGTTTTCGCGGTATCGGGCTTTCTGCTCTCCTGCGACTTTCCTGTATATACGGGATGCGCCTGCTTTTCACCTGCAGGTTTGTCTTGCGCCGGACGCGCCTGCTGAGGCTGTGTTGTGCCTGCCGGTTTTGTTCCCTGTTGCTGCACACCACTGTTTGCAGGTCTTATTCCCTGTTGCTGAGCACTACCGTTTGCCGGTCTTGCTCCCTGCTGTCCGGCATTTGCAGGACGTGCCTGATGGGTCTGGTTTCCTGCCGGTCTCGCTCCCTGCGCAGGCTTTGCACCTGTCTGCTTCTCAGCACCTACGGTATGCATTACCTTCTGATTACTTCCTTGGGCTCTGCTCTCATTACGTCTGCGTATGGTTTCGCGCTCTACCTCTCTAATATATGCAGAATCCATCATATCCTTAATCTTGAAAACCAAATAAGTAATCACTCCGCCCAGTGCCACGAGTGCTATCACCAAAAGAATAATCGTCGTCTTCTGACTCTTTACTTTTTTATGCTCTTTCTCCCAATCCGTATACAGCTGCTGATTCTGATTAGCCACACTGAACATGTCATCAATAGCATACTTAACACCTTCTACATTGTTAATCAGATACCACTTCTCATTCTCATAGCTTGTCTCGTAATCCTTGGAAGAAATAATCGGATTATCGGAGGGTTGTTCAGGTTCATCTACCACGGGAGGTTCTATGACGGGATCATCTACCACGGGAGGAGTAAGTTCTCCGCCAAGCTCCACATAATCGGAACGGATAAAACCCTTCACCTCTGTACCGTTATTGATAAAATTAACCTGATACCATACCTTGCCGTCAGTACCGTTTGCCTTACCTGTTACGGTAATCGCCATGCCCTTTTCAACTGCCGTTACAATGTCACTGGTTGTGGAAGCACTGCTTCTGACTCTGACTCTCTGACTGCCTTTCACAGTAGCACTGACCGGATTCACCGCTTCTACTTCAACATTCGTACCCGGATTAGAGGGTGCTGAAGTCCCTCCGTTCTCTTTGGTCGGAGGAGTACTGCCATCCGTAATCTGAATCAAATCTGAACGGATATATCCAAGGGTATCTGCATCCACAAACACCTGATACCAGATTTTACCGTCAGCTCCTGTTGTCTGATGGTTAATAGTCACCTCGGAATCCTTAAATGCACTTCCCAATGCCGCACTGGAACCGTTCGGCTCCTTGCGGATGTTCGCACTGCTAACAATAACTTTTCCCTGACTCTGTGCATGACTGACAAGCAAAAACTGTTCCGCACACATTCCCAATGCAAGGGCCAGCAGCAATGCCGATGCACACATCATCAACTTCTTCCCCAAACGCATTTTACTTACTCTTCTCATATGCCATCCTTTCTCAACTAACCTTCTCTGTTGATATTTATCTTACAAGTTTATACCAAATCGATTGCCTTACCGATATCATTTCTCTTGTACTTATTGGCGAAGGAAACCCAATCCGTCGCTTCATATGCCTTCGCGCGTGCTTCTTTCAAGGTTGCGCCCTTAGCTGTCACTCCCAGTACACGACCACCGTTTGTTACAATGCGCCCCTTGTCGTCGAACTTACTACCCGCGTGGAAGCAGAAATAATCATCCTTATCATCAAAGTTCTCAAGTCCGGTAATCTCAAAGCCCTTCTCATAGCTTTCGGGATAACCATCAGATGCAAGTACCACACAGACTGCCGCATTGTCCTCGAATTCCAAATCTATCTGATCCAAGGTACCGTCGATGCAGGCGTCAATCACATCCATGATATCGTTCTTCATACGGCAGAGAACTACCTGTGTCTCAGGATCACCAAATCTTGCATTGTACTCAAGTACTCTGGGACCGTTAGGGGTAAGCATAAGTCCGAAGAAAATAACACCCTTGAATTCTCTTCCCTCTGCCGCCATGGCATCCACGGTAGCCTGATAAATATATTTTTTGCAGAACTCGTCCACTTCCCTGTATAGAAAGGAGTGGGTGAAAAGGTTCCCATACCGCCGGTATTCAATCCCTCGTCGTTGTCCTTTGCACGTTTATGATCCTGTGCAGAGGTCATAATCTTTATATTTTTACCATCCACGAAGGATAATACCGAAACCTCGGGACCGGTCATAAACTCTTCAATAACCATACGGTTTCCGGCGCTTCCGAAATGCTTATCAAGCATAATCTCTTTTACGCCGGCCTTCGCCTCCTCCAAGGTGTTACAAATCAAAACACCCTTACCGAGAGCAAGACCGTCTGCTTTAAGTACGATGGGCATAGAGGCTGTCTCCAAATATGCCAGTGCCGCATCGGCATCATCAAAGTTCTCATAGGCCGCGGTAGGAATATTGTACTTTTTCATTAAATCCTTAGAAAATGCCTTGCTTCCCTCTAAGATAGCCGCATTTTTGTTGGGTCCGAAGGTACGGATGCCTGCTGCCTGCAATTCATCCACAAGTCCGCCTACCAGCGGATCATCCGGCGCAACAAACACCAAATCCACATCCTTTTCCTTTGCATAGGCAACTACCTTATCAAACTCCATCACGCCGATGGAAGGTTCGCACTCTGCAATCTGTGCAATACCGGCATTACCGGGTACACAATAAAGCTTCTCCACTCTCTTACTCTTTTTCATGCTGACTGCGATGGCATGCTCACGTCCGCCTCCGCCTACGATTAAAACCTTCATGATGATACCTCACTTATATTTAAATATGCTCTATGTACACTTTATACATGTCTTACCTTGCCCTCAACCACTGTAATGCGGCCGTTTGCAATATCATCGATTGCCTTCGGAAGGATAATCCACTCTGCCTGCTCCATGACACGCTGCTGTAATACTTCTGCCGTGTCAAACTCTTCTACCATAACAGGCTTCTGGGCAATGATAGGGCCCTCGTCCATGCCTTCCGTCACAAAATGTACGGTGGCTCCCGTTACCTTCACGCCGCGCTCCAGTGCCTTT